>DATLFW010000194.1:0-4433 GCA_035540775.1 Acidimicrobiia bacterium | reverse complement strand
AGGACGGACGGAACGAGGCTGGCCTCGATCGCCTTCACGAGCGCGGAGACGTCTCGGTCGTTCGCCGATTCCAGCGTCTCGCGCAGCTCCCGCAAGCCCTGGTCGACCGGGCGGCGCCGCCCTTCGACCAGCCCGTCGCTGTAGAGCACGATGCGCCCGCCGGGCGGGAGATCGAAGCCGCCCTCTGCGTAGGGGGTGTCGAGGATCCCGAGAGCGGGCTGTCGAGGCTCCTCGAGAAACGACCACGTCCCGTTCGTCGCCAGGACAGGCGGAGGGTGTCCGGCCGAGGCCCAGCGCGTGCGCCCGGTGTGCGGGTCGTAGTCGAGGTAGACGACCGTCGCGAACCGGAATTCGCCGTCGAGCTCGACGAAGCGGCTGAGGCGGTCGAGCACCTCGGCTGGCCGCCGGCCGTCGAAGGCGTAGGCGCGCAACGCCGAGCGGAGTTGGGCCATGGTCGCGGCGGCCGCCTCGCCGTGCCCGCTCACGTCGCCCAGCGCGACCCCCACCCCGCCGTCGGGCAACGCGAACACGTCCCACCAGTCGCCGCCGATGTCGACCACTTCGCTCGCAGGGAGATACCGGGCGTCGATCTCCAAGCCGGGTACGTCGGGGAGCTGTCCCGGGAAGACGATGCGCCGGAGGCTGAGGACGACGTCGTGCTCCCGCTCGTAGATCAGCGCCTGTTCGACGGCCAAGGCGGCGCGGCTGGCGACCTCTTCGGCCAATGCTCGCAGCACCCCGTCGCACGAGCGTCCGGACGGCCCGTAGGCGAGGACGAACACCCCGAAGACCTCGCCGTGGGCGACGAGCGGGATTGCCAGCCCTGATCGGACGCCGCGCTCCCGGATGAGGTCGACGATCTCGGGGGCGACGGTCAGGCGCTGGATGATCTCCTCGGTCAGTTCCGGCACGTCGATCGACGCACCCGTGCGGTATGCCTCGGCGATCGGGCTCTGGCTGTCGATGGGCACCGGGGTGCTACGGAGGATCACCTCGACCGCTGCGTCGTCGAGCCCGACGATCGCGACCCGCTCGAGGCTGCGGCCGACCGGGGCGTACACGGTGCACCAGTCGGCGAGGCGAGGAGCGGCGAGTTCCGCCAGCCGCCGCACCACTTCCCACCGGTCGCGCCGCTCCGTCAGGATGGCCGTGGCCTCGGCGAGGAATTCCAACCGGTCACGAAGGTCGCGTTCGGCGTCGTAGAGCCGGGCGCGGTCGATGGCAATCGCCGACTGGTCGGCGATTGCCTGGAGGAACGCCACCTCGGCGTCGTCGAAGCGACGGGCCTCGGGGAACCCGAAGGCGAGGGCGCCGATGGCGCTGCCCTCCACGACGAGGGGCACCACGGCGATCGCCTCCATGTCGGTCGGCGTGCCGCGCAGCGCCGGCCATTCGGCGTCTCGATGCTCGACGGACGTGACGAGGACGGCTTCACCGGTGGTCACCGCCACCGCCCCCGGCACCGGGGCCGACAGGGGCAGGGAGGCGAACCGAGCGGGAACACCTTCACGCATGCCGACCTGCGAGAGCAGGCTCAGGGATTCGCCCGAATCGTCGAGGATCCAGAAGCCGCCGGACCCCGCCCCCACCTCGGGAAGCACCTCGCGGAGCACGACGGTGGCAACGGCGTCGGTCGTCCGGGCGCCGGAGAGCGCAGCGGTGATGGCCTGGAGCCGCGCGAGTCGCGCGTCGGTCATCTCGAGCGCACGGGCCTGTTGGGCGAGCGCGCTGCCGGCGAGCGGCGGCGCGGTGGCGTCGACCGACATGCCAACGATCGCGGTCACCGTGCCGTCCTCGGCGACGATCGGCACATCGCGGACGTGGACGAACACTCGCGACCCGTCCTTGCGCCGGACCCTGAACGTCCCCTCCCACGCCTCGCCGGCGAGGAGCTGCGCCATGATCTCCGCCGCGGTCTCCACGTCGTCGGGGGCGACCGTGAGATCGGCAATGTTGCGGTCGAGCGCTTCGTCGGCGCTCCACCCGTAGAGCTCCTCGGCGCGCCGGTTCCAGACGAGCACCGTGCCGGCGGCGTCGGTGACGATCACCGCCGCCCAGCCGACGTCGAGGATCTCGCGACCCGCGCTGTCGAGCGCACGTTGGATGACGTCTGGCTGCACAGGACCCCCGAAGAACCCCCGACCGCCCGTCCCGGTCAGGAGGGCCAGCGTGGCACCCGATCGGGGGGCAGTCCATCAACAGACCCTCAATCAGGGCTCGGCGGAGCGACCGCGCCCGGGCCACTCGCAGTTGGTCGGTGCCTCAGCCCCGCCCGGCGGTCAGTTCGTCGCAGTAGCGACGGAGCCGCTGCACCATGTCGGGGGGAAGGCTGTTGGCGGTCCGGCGAAGGGCCGTCTTGATCTCGCGGTAGGTCTCGGCCTCGACGTCGCATGGGGGGCACTCACCCAGGTGCTCGGCGACCTCGGCTGCGTCGGCGGCCGCCAGCTCGCCGTCGAGGTGCGCCTGGAGCACACGGGCGATCTCACGACAGTCGAGCGGGGTCACGACGAGTGGAACCGACCGGCTCCCGCCCGCATTCCGCCTCGACGGGCCGCGATTTGCCACCATGGCGGCGTGTTCGACGACCTTCTCAGCGGAAACGACGCCTTCGCCACCACCTTCGCCGGGGGTGACCTCGGTGCCCGTCCCCGCCGTCACCTGTCGGTGGTGACGTGCATGGACGTCCGGATCGACACCTTCGCCGCCCTGGGACTGGAGCTGGGCGACGCCCACGTCATCCGCAACGCGGGCGCCCGCCTGACCGACGACGTGCTGCGCTCCCTGGTGGCGGGGATCGAGTTGCTCGGGGTCGAGCGGGTGGCGATCGTCCAGCACACCGACTGCGGCATGGCCAGCATCACCGACGACGAGCTGCGCGACCTCGTGAGCGAGCGGCGGGGCGTCGACGAGGTGAACCTGGAGTTCCTGACCATCGACGACCATGCGGCGGCCATTCGCGCCGACGTCGAGCAACTCCAGCAGTCGCCGCTCATGCCCCCCGATCTGGTGGTGGGCGGGTTCCTCTACGACGTCACCACCGGCCGCCTCCGCCAGGTCGCCTGACCTTCGAACGCCGGGGCGCCCGGGAATCTGGAGCAAGAAGTGGTCGCTGTTGCGCCATTTCTTGCTCCAGATTCCGGCGGGCTAGGCGATCTGGCGCTCCCGGGCGGCGGAGGGAACCGCCGGGCGGCGGCCGATCGCCTCGGCGACGACGGAGTCGATGGACGCGCCCCGGGCCACGCGTCGGCGCAGCACGCGCCGCTCCCGCTCCGACACGCCGCCCCAGATCCCGAACCGTTCCCGCCGCTCGAGGGCGCCGCGAAGACACTCGAACCGGGCCGGACAGCCGCGACAGATGGCCTTCGCCTCCTCGGTCGGCGCCCCCCGTTCCGGAAAGAAGAGGTCGAGGTCCATCCCCTTGCACACCGCCCCCTCCAGCGGTTCGGCGGCGACCCCGCCGATGGTCTCGAACGTCTCGGACAGCGTCAGCATCAGTCGACCCTCGCCATGTTCTCGAATTTGGTCAGGTGCTCCAGGAAGGCCAGGCGGACGGTGCCGGTGGGCCCGTTCCGGTGCTTGGCCACGATGATCTCGGCGGTGCCTCGGTCCTGGGACTCGGGGTTGTAGACGTCGTCGCGGTAGATGAAGGCGACGACGTCGGCGTCCTGCTCGATCGAGTTGTGGACGACGATCCCGTCGGCCACGAAGTTGTGCGTGCCGGGGACGGTGGCGTCGTACACGGGCATCTCGCCCAGGTACTCGATGCTCTCGACGGCGTCCCACGCCAGGTCGCTCTGCACGAGCCCGAAGGTGGCGTCGTCGTCGAGGAGGGCCGCCAGCGCCGACGGCGCCCGCTCCTGCGGGAGGGTCGGACCCCAGTAGGTCTCGCCCATCGCCGAGCGGAACGTGCGCCGCGCCACGCCCCCTGCCGATTCGCTCCCGGCGTCGAGCGCCGTCGCCCATCCGCCCGGCGCCCCGGACGGCAACCCGATCTCGGCCACGAAGCGGCGGCGGCTGCGCTCGGCGGTCACTCGCAGCTCGTAGGCGACAGCACCGCCGGGGTGCTCGACGGTGCGGCGCTGGCTGAGCACGCCGAAGCGGAAGAGAAGGCGCTGGAGGTCGGCGAGGAAGCCGGCGTTGGCGGAGAGGTAGGTGAACACGGGAACGCCCTGCTCCGACGACACCCGGCCACCGGCCGCCCACAGGTGGCGCAGGAAGAGGGCAAGCTGCGACGGCGACAGGCACGACACGCACGACGGCATCCCCGGAGTGGGACCGCCGTCGAGGCGGACCCCGATCGAGAAGAGCCAGTCGACGAGCGGATCCCGCCGGGCCCAGCACGACGAGAGAGCGGGGGCAAGGAGGATCTCGTCGACCGGTCCGCGCCGCACTCGTTGCGGGCGGGCACCGAGTGCGGCTGCCGCCCACTCGAC
>DATLFW010000193.1:0-2015 GCA_035540775.1 Acidimicrobiia bacterium | reverse complement strand
TGGTCACCCGGTTGACCGCCATCTGGCGCTCCTGCTCCTCCCGCTGGTACTCGCTGGTGCCTTCGTTGCCCGTCGGGGTCGCGTTGGGCCCGAGCACACCGCCGATGGCGCTGTTGGTGCCCTCGAAGGTCTCGTTCACGGTCCGCTCGTTGGTCGTGGCGGCCGGGTCTGCCGGCTCGACCTGTTCCTCGCGGGTCTGGATCTTGTCGAAGTTCAGGTCCGCCTTGACCTTGACGTCGGCACCGTCGGCACCCACGACTCGGGTGAGCATCGCCTGGATCTTCTCCTCCAGGCCCTGCTCGAAGATGGTGGTCTGCTCCGCTCGAACGTCGCCGGCGGCGGCGTCGAGCCCGTCGGCCCCGCCGGAGGCAAGCAGGTTGCCGTTCGAGTCGGTCACGGTGACGTCGTTCGGGTTCAGTCCTTCGACGCTGGCGGAGACAAGGTGGACAATCGCCTGCGTGCGGCGGGCCGACACCCGGGTGCCGGGTGCGGTCTTCACCATCACCGACGCTGTCGGCTTCGTGTCGTCGTCGGCGAAGAGGTCGTCACGCGGGATCACGAGGTGGACGGTGGCGGCGTCGATCCCCTCGATCGCCGTGATCGTCTTCGACAGCTCGCCCTCGAGTGCCCGTTGGTAGTCGACCCGCTGGCGGAACTCCGACGTCGTGATCCCCTGCTTGTCGAGGAGGGCGTAGCCGCTCGCTCCGCCCGACGGCAGACCCTGCCCCGAGAGGTCGATCCGCAGCTGATGCACCTGCTCGTCGGGAACCATGATCGTCGTGCCGCCGTTGGCCAACTCGTAGGGGACGCCGTCGGAGTTGAGCTTCTCGGTGATGGCGGCGGCGTCGCTCGCCTGGAGGTTGCTGAACAGCGGGGAGTAGCTGGGGCGGCCGGCCCACTGCATGAAGACGAAGCCGCCCACGACGACGACGAGCGCGGCGAGCCCCGTCATCATCTTCTGTCCGGCCGTGAAGCCGGAGAACATGGAGCCGGCCCGCTTGCGCAGGGCGTCGAGGTCGAGAGAGGGCATCAGCGCGTCCTCGTGGGGTCGTTCGGCAGGGTGACGGGTGCCGGCATCAGACCGGCATCCTCATGATCTCGTTGAACGCCTCGACGGCCTTGTTCCGCACGGCGACGGTGAGCTCCATCGTCACCTGGGCAGCCGTGGAAGCGATCATGTAGTCGTGGACGTCCTGGAGCTCGCCGGTGGCGGCCTGGGTCGCCAGCTCGTCGGCGGCCGCCTGCGTCTGCTCGAGGTTCTCGATGGCCCCGGCGATCTTGGCACCGAAGCCCTCGCCGCTCGGCGCCTGGGGCCCGGCGGTGAGTCCGGGGAGCGCCGGGGCACTGACCTGCCCGACCGACGGGCCGATGGGAGGAATCCCGATCGCCACGATCAGCTCCCGATCCGGAGGGCCGCCGTGTAGGCGTCACGGGCCCGCTCGATGACGGCGAGGTTGGCCTGGTAGCCCCGCTGGGCGAGGATCATGTTGGTCATCTGGTCGCCGAGGTTGATGTCGGGGTACCGCACCAACCCCTCCTCGTCCGCGAGCGGGTGGTTCGGCTCCCATACGACCCGGCCCTCCGGGTTGCCGAGCTCGATGCCGGCCACCCGCACGCCGCCGGCCCGCCCGTAGTTGGCGGCCTCGGCGATGACGAACCGTTCCTGGAACGCCTCCTCGTCGGTCGGCTTCGCCGTCGACATGTTCGAGACGTTGTCGGAGATGGCCTCGAGCCACGTCCGGTAGACCGACATGCCGGAGCCGGACGTCTGCAGAACGTCGTAGAGGGCCATTCAGCAGCCTCCTTCCATCGCTCGCTGACGTGTGCTCATCGTGGACCGATCGCCGAGCGCAGCAGCCGGAACTTGGCGTTGACGGCGTTCACGGCCAGCTCATAGCGCAGGCTCGTGTCCATGCCCTGGACGGTTTCCTCGTCGATGATGACGTTGTTGCCGTTCTCCCTCAACCCGACGAGGGAGAACGGCAACAACGTCATCATCGACGAGGAAACCGTCC
>DATLFW010000192.1:0-3366 GCA_035540775.1 Acidimicrobiia bacterium | reverse complement strand
CAGCTGATCGTCAACACGACCGCGTCGTCGGTGACGCCCCGCGCCCGGGTCGTCATCCAGAAGGCGCTGAGCGCCGACCACGACGTGGAGGTGGTCGAGACGGCCCGCGCCGCACCGTTGGCAATGCGGGAGGCGTGGCCGCGCCGGGCCGTCTCGACCACCTCCACGTCGTGGTCGGCGCTCAGCGCCTTCTGGATGACGACCCGGGCGCGGGGCGTCACCGACGACGCGGTCGTGTTGACGATCAGGGTGACCCGCACGGGGAGTGAGGCTACTGGTGGAGGCCTCTACGATCCGGGCTGTGGCCGATCCACATGCTGGCGCGCACCCCGTGCCCCTTCCCGACGACCTCCAGCGCCTGCACGACGACGTCGTCACGTGCCGGCGCTGCCCTCGCCTGGTGGAGTGGCGGGAGCGGGTGGCACGAGAGAAGCGGGCGTCATACGCCGACTGGGACTACTGGGGCCGCCCGGTTCCGGGCTTCGGTGACCCCGACGCCCGGTTGCTGATCGTCGGCCTGGCGCCCGCCGCCCACGGGGCGAACCGGACGGGACGCATGTTCACCGGCGACCGATCGGGAGACTGGCTCTACCGGTCGATGCACCGGGCCGGGTTCGCCAACCAGACGACGTCCGAGCATCGCGACGACGGCCTGGCGCTCTCGGACGCCTGGATTACCGCTTCCGTCCGGTGTGCGCCGCCGGGAAACCAGCCGCTCCCTGTGGAGCGTGACCACTGCTTTCCGTACCTGCGGCGAGAGCTCGTGGTGCTCCCGCGCGTGCAGGTCGTCCTGGCGCTCGGCGGCTTCGCGTACCAGAACGTCTGGCGGCTGCTCGGCAGCGCCGGGGCCGATCTGCCGAGGCGGCGTCCCGCCTTCGGTCACGGCGTCGAGGTGCCCGCCTCCCCGTACACCGTCATCTGCTCGTACCACCCGAGTCAGCAGAACACGTTCACCGGGAAACTGACCGAACCGATGCTGGACGGTGTGTTCATCCGGGCACGCGAGCTGCTGGCCTAGCCTCGACGTCGGATGCTCGAGCGCCTGTTCGACACCGTCGGATCGCTGGGGGGTCCGTGGGCCTACCTCGCCGTCGCGCTCCTCGCCGCGGGCGAGAGTTCCATCGGTGTCGGCCTCGTCGTGCCCGGGGAGACGGGGATGATCGTGGGCGGCTTCATCGTCTCCCAGGGCAACGCGGAGCTCGGGATGATGATGGTGGTCGCCGTCGCAGGCGCCATCATCGGCGACTCGCTGGGGTACGAGATCGGACGCCACTTCGGCCCCGCCCTCCGCCGGACCCGCATCGGGCGGGCGATGGGGGAGGAGCGCTGGGAGCAGGCCGAGGCGTACCTGCGGACGCGCGGTGGCCGCGCCATCTTCTTCGCCCGGTTCGTGGCGGTGGTGCGTTCGCTCGTCCCGGCGTTGGCAGGGGTGACCGGCATGCCGTACCGCCGCTTCCTCCTCTACAACGCGCTCGGCGGCACGCTGTGGGCCACCATCTACGTGCTGATCGGGTTCTTCGCCGGGCGTTCCTACGACCAAGTCGCCTCGGCCATCGAAGGGGCGGGATGGATCGTCCTGGTGCTCCTCCTCGTGGTGGCACTGATCGTCGTCGCCGGGCGCTGGATCTCTGCCCACCCCGAACGCGTCCGGGCCGGCGTTGCCCGCCTCGTCGCGTGGGGCCCGGTGGCGTGGGTACGCCGAACGTTTCCCCGCTCGGTCGCCTTCGTGCAGGGTCGGTTCCGCCTCAACGACGCCTTCGGCCTGTCACTCACCATCGGTCTGGCGTTTCTCGTCGTCACGGGTTGGGTGTTCGGCATGCTCGTCGACGACGTCACCGGGCGGGAGGGGCTGGTTCGGGTCGACCGTCCGGTGGCGGAGTACCTCGCCGACCACCGGGCCGACGGGGTCACCACCACCATGGAGGGGTTCTCGACGGTGGGCGACGTCGGATTCCTCGTCGCCATCGTCGTCGTCGCCGGGGGTGCATGGCTCATCGCCACCCGGCGGTGGAGCGTGCTGCTGTTCCTCGCCGTCGCCCTCGGCGGCGCCCTCATCTTGAGCGGCGTCGTCAAGGAACTCGTCGCCCGACCCCGCCCTCCCGGCACCCTCCGGGCCGTCGATGCGGGCGGGCTTTCCTTCCCTTCCGGCCACGCCGTCCACGCGACGACCCTGTTCCTGGCGCTGGCGTACCTGCACGGCGCCGTCGTCCGTCACTGGCGCGCGCGTGTGGTGATCTGGCTCGGGGCTTGCTCGCTGGCGCTCTTCGTCGGGTTCTCGCGGGTGTATCTCGGCGTCCACTGGCTCACCGACGTCCTGGGCGGGCATGCCCTGGGAGCGGTGTGGGTTGCGGTGGTGGCGACGGCGTTCGGGGCCAGCACGCGCGTTGCCCGCCGTGCCGCTCGCAACGGTCCGGCGCCGCCCGAGACGGACGCCGAGACCACCGAGGACCTCAGTAGATCTCCATCAACTCCCGGGCCGCATACACCACCGCAATGACGGCGAGGCCGCTCGCCACGACGAGGCGGAGCGTGCGGTCGGAGGCCGTGATGGCGAGATGGGCGCCGAGGCGGGCGCCCGGTGCGACGGCGATCGCCAGGGGGAGCGCGTAGGCCCAGTCGATGTCGCCCAGGTACCAGTGCGCGATGGTGCTGGGAACTGCGAGGAGGCCAACACAGGCGAGGGAGTTGGCGACCGTCGCCTTGATCGGCATGCGGAGCCAGCCGAGGAACGCAGGCACGAGCACGGTGCCGCCGCCGAGGCCGAGGAGGCCGCTCATGGCGCCCGCGCCCGCGCCGCACACCCCGAGCCGCCATGGCTCCGTTCTCCATTCGGGCGTCCCGTGCGCCAGCGCGGCGAGGTCGCGGTCTCCGGACTGGGCCACCTTGACGGCGGTGTAGAGGATGATCACGGCGGTGGCGACCATCAGCCAGTGGCCGTCGCCCGGCACGGCGTGGGCTGCGAACGACGTGGCCACGGCGATGGCGGCGCCGACGCCGGCCACCCAGCCGATGATTCGACCGGAGAGCAGGCCCTCGCGGCGGTAGCGGAGGCTCCCCGACAGCGCCGACGGCAGCATGGCGGGGAGGGTCGTCCCGACGGCGTCGAGTGGCGGTGCGCCGAGGGCGCGGATGCCGGGCGTCGAGATGACCGCTCCGCCCACGCCGAACATGCCCGAGAGCACGCCCGTCACGAGCCCGAGCACGAAGGTCGCCGCCACCGTCACGGAGCGACGGTACCGCCGCCCGCCGGGGGCTCCCGCACCGGAGATCGGCACGTGTGACGAGACGGGCGGCGGGTACCCTTTCCGTATGCCGCCCAGCGCCGATGGCCCCCTCGACCTCCGGGGTGTGTACGTCCCCCTGATC
>DATLFW010000191.1:0-2622 GCA_035540775.1 Acidimicrobiia bacterium | reverse complement strand
GATCAGGGGGCTCCCCCTTTTCCCGTCTTGGGGGACTTCTGTCCGCCATGCGGTCACAACTCCCCCAAGACGGGAAAAGGGGGAGCCCCCTGATCGGGGGGAGGGACAGCGGCGGTCGACGGCGAAGAATGCCAGCGCGAGGCCGTCCGGGACGCCGGGCCGGCCGGATGCTGGGAGGACACGGATGGAAGCGGGATTCGCGTCACGGCGCGCCTTTCTGAAGGCGGCGGGAGCAACGGCGCTCGGACTCACGCTCGGGCGGCACGCCTGGGCCTTCGACGGCGGGGCGTCGCCCTTCGGCCCCCTCCAGGCACTCCCGCCCACCGGGCTCGGGTCACACGACCCGTTCCTCCGCCTCGCACCCGGGTTCAAATACCGGATCGTGGCCGAGACCGGGATGCCCCTGCCGAGCGGGTCGGCGCCGACGCTTCGGCCCCAGTTCCCCGACCTCAACGTGGTCTTCCCGAAGAGCGACGGGTCCGTCGTCCTGTCGACGTCGCACGAGGTGCCGGAGCAGTTCCCGCTCTCCTTCCCGATGCCGACCGAGGACTACGACCGGGTGGCCGGGGGTGCCATCACCAGCGTCCACCTCGACGCCAACCTCTCCTTCCTCGACGGCGCCCACAACGCGGGTGGAATGTCGACCAACTGTTCGGGGAGCGGCACGCCCTGGGGGACCGTGCTGACGGGCGAGGAGACCACGGCCACCTTCGAAGCCGAGCACGGCTTCGTGTGGGAGGTCGACATCGACCAGCACCGCAAGGTCCGCCTCGACGGACTCGGGAAGTTCGAGCACGAGACGGCCGTGGTGCACGCGGCCTCGGGCGTCGTCTACCTGACCGAGGACGCAGGATCGGCGTTCCTGTACCGCTTCGTGCCGGCGACGCCCGCGACGGCGTTCGGCGACCTCGCCGGCCCGGGCGTGCTCCAGGCGTTCTGCCAGGCGACCGACGGCACGGGATCCTGGGTGACCCTGAACGACCCCATGCAGGCGAACGCCGAAGCGGCGGCGGCGGGCGCCCGCACCTTCGCCCGTCTCGAAGGCGGCGCCTTCGACCCGTTCCTGCCCGACCACTTCTACTTCACCGAGACCGCCGACCCGGCCGACGGCGGCCGGGTGTGGCGCCTCGACGTCGCGACCAACGAGTTGCGCCTGTGGGTGCAGGGGGCCGAGAACGGCGCCCTCACGATGCCCGACAACCTCGCCTTCGACGCCGCCGGCAACCTCTTCGTCTGCGAGGACAACGAGGCCGCGGGCCCGCTCGGGGTGTCAAACCGAATCGTCGTCGTCGACCGCACCACCGGCGCCCTGTCGACCTTCGCCGAGGTGGTGCAGTACTGGCAGACGCCGAACCCGCCCGGGAACGTCGCCGACGAGGTCACAGGACCGGCGTTCTGGCACCGTCCTGACGGCACCTCGGTGCTGTTCGTGAACCTCCAGCGCGCTCAGCCGACGATGGGCTACACGGTGGCGATCGAGGGTCCGTTCGCCGCGCCCAGCCCCGTCGCTGGACGGCGCGCACCGGTGGCGCCCCGCATCTGACGCTTCGCCGTCGCCCCGTCTGGTGCGGCGGCAGCGTCAGGAGACGGCCCGGATGCCCGCCGCCACGGCAGCGGCGACCACCACGACGACGAGCAGCGGTGCGTCCCGCCACGCGAGCAACGCACCCACCGCGACCCCAGCCGCTCGGGCGTCGAGGGTGAGCGAGCGGCCGTCGCCGAACGTCTGCACGACCACCAGAGCGGTGAGCAGCGTCGCCGGCATGAGAGGCACCAGCGCCTCGACCGGCCGGGGGAGGCGATCGCGGTTCGACAGCGCCACGCCGCCCGCCTTGAGGGCGTAGGTGAGACCGGCCAGCGCCACGATCGCAGCCCAGCTCACGACTCGCGGTCTCCCGCTGCCGTGCCTCCGTGCCTTGGCAGGCCCGCCACCGCCCCCGCAGCGGCGGCCATGATCGGCACCCCCGCCGGTGCGGCGGGAACGAGCACCAGGGCGATGACGGCACCGGCAAGTGCCGCCCGCCGCCCGTTCGGCGTGCGCAGGGCGGGCATGACGAGGGCGACGAAGGCGGCCGGGAAGGCCGCGTCGAGCCCGGCCGCTTCGACGTCGAGGCCTGATCCGGCGAGCGCCCCGGCCCAGGTGGCGAGATTCCAGGTGACGTAGACGGCGATGCCGGCGCCCCAGAAGGCGAGGCGCCCGAGACCGGCGTCGGGCTGGGCCAGTGCCAGGGCCGTCGACTCGTCGATGACCAGCTGCGACCCGACCGCCCGGCGCGCCCGGCCGTCGCCGAGCAGGCGGCCGACGGCCATGCCGAAGGGGAGTTCCCGGGTGTTGAGCAAGACCCCGCTCGCCACGGCCGAGATCTCGGTGCCGCCCGCCGCCACGATGCCGACGGCAGCGAACTGCGACGCCCCGGCGAAGACGAGCAGCGACATCACGCACGTCTGGGCGACCGAGAGCCCCGATGCGACGGCGAGGGCGCCGAAGGAGGCCCCCACGGCGCCGACGGCGACCGAGATCCCGACCGCGTCGCGAACCACGGCGCGGCGCCGCGCGGCGGTGTGGTGGACATCACCCATGCCGCCCCAGTCTGCCCAGCCTCACGCGAATCACCGCACGTT
>DATLFW010000190.1:0-3377 GCA_035540775.1 Acidimicrobiia bacterium | reverse complement strand
GATCGTCTCCACGGCGCCCTCGTCGTCGCGGTCCCGCCCGGGACGCCGGTCGAGATCGCCGGGTGGGTCGGCGCCGGCCTGGGCCTCCACCTGGGCGCCGCCATCGACACGCACCGCAACATCCGGCGCCTGACCGCGCTCGAGGCAGCCCAGCGCGAGGTCGTCACGCAGCTCCAGGAGGCGGTCCGGCCGCCGGAGCCGGTCATGCCGACCGCCGAGTTCGGCGTCTACTTCCTGTCCGCCGACCCCGACGCCCCGACGGGCGGCGACCTCTACGACTGGCATCTCCTCCCGTCGGGCGAACTTCACGTGGCCGTCATCGACGTCGTGGGGAAGGGAGTGACGGCCACCAAGCACGCCCTCGCCGTGATGCACGCCCTGCGGATCCTCGCCCTCGAGGAATGCCCCCTCGCCCATTTGGTGGCGAGGGCGAGCGACGTGCTGGGCGACGCCCACCCCGACCTGGTGGCGACGCTCGTCGTCGCTCGTTACCACCCTGACACCGGTCGGGTGCGGCTGGTCGGCGGGGGCCACCCGCCGGCCCTCGTGGTGTCCACCAACGGCGGCGTCGAGCAGATCGACGTTCCGGGAGTTCCGATCGGTTGGCCCGACGCCGGCAGCGTGTCCGTGGCGGAGCGGTTCCTTGACCACGACGACACGCTCCTGCTGTACACCGACGGCCTCGTCGAGGCGCAGCGCGACGTCCTCGCCGGTCTCGCCCAACTCGAGGTGGCCGCCAAGGAAGTCAGTGAGTACCCGGCCCGGTACATGGCCCGGGCGCTCGTCGAACGGGCCCTCGCCGGGTCGACGAGGCGAGACGACACCCTCGCCCTCGTGCTGCGTCACCGCGTGCGGGAGTCGTCGCTCGGTCCGCACCTCGGCCCGTTCCACTACCGCTTCTCGCCGACGAGCGCCACCGTGCCGCTCGCCCGCCATCTCCTCGGCGACTGGTTGCACCTCCAACCCGTCGACGTCCGGCACTGCGACGACCTGCTGTTCATCGCCACCGAGCTGGCCGCCAACGCCGTCACGGCGGCGAGCGGCGCGCCACAGGCGGTCGAGCTTCGGGCGTGGCTGGACGAGGACGCCGTGGTGGTCGAGGTGGAAGACGACGGGCCAGGGTTCCAGCTGAACCCCCACCACGAGGAACCGCCAGCAGAAGCGGAAGCGGGGCGGGGCCTCTTCCTGGTGAGGGCTCTCGCCGACGACTTGACGACCGAACGCCGCGGCGGCTGCACGGTGACCCGGGCGGTCAAGCGGGCCGTCGTGCGTCCGGCACCGGGCAACTGAGTTCGTCGGCCCCTCCGCTCCGCCACGGTTGACGGAGCGCCGTGGCGGGAACCATGACGTCGTGGTGCGGCGCCCTTCGAGAGGCGTGGAGCGTCTGTGGCCCCCGGCGATCTGGTTCCGACGACGAGCGTGGCGGCCGGACGGCGCGGCACCGGGCAGCGTCACAACGTCCGACGCCCGGCCCACCTGCGTCCCGCCGGACCGCCGCCGCCCGGCATCGCGGCCGAGGCGTACGACCGGGTCGCGCGGCCGAGCACGATCGGCGTCGTCGTCGACCGGCTGGCGTAGGCAGGCATCGCCGGCGTCAGCCGACGGCCGTCTCGAACCAGACGCGCTTCCCGTTTTCGGAGGGGTCGACGCCCCACCGATCGGCGAGGGCGTCGATGATGACCATGCCCCGTCCAGAGACGTCGTCGGGGCCCGGGTCGCGAAGGAGCGGGAGGGCTTCGGACTCGTCGTCGACCTCGACGCGTACGGAATCGCCGTCGTAGGAGACGACGAGAATGACGTCCCGGCTCCTGGTGTGGCGCACGGCATTGGTGACCGCTTCGCTCGTCAGGAGCTCGAGTTGCTCGGCCGCCTCGTCGCCCATCCTCCAACTCCGGAGCAGCCGGCGGAGCAACGACCGTGCCTCGGGAACCGCTTGGGCGTCGGGCGCGAGCCGAAGACGGGCCTCACGTGGCGGAAGGACGCGGCGGTTCCAGACGTCGGGATCGACGTCGCCGAGGGGATAGCGGGGGGCGCCGAAGGCCTCACGGGGAAGCCCCGTCGCGGCCAATACCCGGGGGAGGCGGACCTCTTCGACCTCGTCGGGAACCTGGACGACGACGATTCGGCACCCGGCATCGGAACCCGCACCGGCGGCAAGTTCGGCGGCCGCCAGCGCCAGCCCGCTCGCCGGGCTCCCGGCGACGGCGAGCAGCGCCTCCAGGAGATCGCTCACCGCCTGACCGTCGGCCTCTCGGAGCCCCGCGACCATGACGATGGCGTCGCCGGGGCCGAGTCCGACCCGGTCGTCGACGAAGTTGGCGTCACGCGTGGCGCCGAGCGACGGGCAGGGCTGCCCTCGAAGGTCGACCCACCCCGCCTTGCGCACCACCACCGGCCGGGGTCCACCGGCCGACCCGAGGGTGACCCAAGCACCACAGATGTCGAGCTCGATGCGAGCGAGCATGCACGACGACGTCAGCGATCGCCGCGCCGGCAGTGACTGGTCGAACAAGGCGGCATTGACGCGTCCGAGGACTCGCGACGGCAGGACGTCGGCACCGAGTGCGGGCTGAACGGCCTCGTAGAGGACGGCCGCCAGCGAGCCGGTCCGCTCACCGTCGGCGGGCGCCACGGCGAGCATCCAGGCGTTGGCGCCGATCTTCGCGACGTGCGCGGTGTCGAGCGCGGCCGCGTCGGCGGACCCGGGGGCCCGGCGAACGAGGTCGAGGGCCGGCAGGTCGACAAAGCCGGAGGCAGCGGCGGCGTCATCCATGACCGGGCGCCAGGCTATGCGGTGCCCCCCACAGTGCGCACGGACAGGGCGTGGAAGGCGCCGATCTCACCGGACGTGATTGCTCGCCTTGTCCGCTTCCGCCTGATCGCGTGGCTGGGAAGGATCAGGAGCGCCGGCCGCCCGCTGCCACCGCGCATCGGGAAACACCACGGCCACCGCGTCGTCGACGCCGCCGTGGTCGGCCGACCAGACGACCTCCACACCGTGGAGGCCGCGGTGGCGCAGCGACACCAGAAAGCTGGTCCAGAAGGAGGCGTCTTCGCTGTCACCGACGGCAATGCCGAGCGGCTCCCATTCGCCGTCGGCCGCCTGCCCCGTGGCCGTCACGACCGAGAGATAGACGGCGCGCCCATCCTTCCGCCGCTTCACGTGCAGGGCGTCGAGGTCGACGCGCGGGAAGGCGACATGGTCGAGCCGGCGCAAGCAGATGTCGGCCAGGAGCTGGTCGGGAATCCCGATCAACGGGGACTCGTCACCACGGGGGTGGTTCACGACGTCACCCATTCCATCTCCGCCGCCCCGACGCCGTCGCCGAAGACCGGGCGGAGCACCAATTCGCGAAGCACGACGCGACGGAACATGT
>DATLFW010000189.1:0-12102 GCA_035540775.1 Acidimicrobiia bacterium | reverse complement strand
CCTCACGGCCTTCCGGGCAGCCACGGGAGGGCCGGGGACTGCCGCGGATCCACTCGGTGGCCCGGACCGGCGGACCTAGGAGCGGATTTTCAGCACCCTGCTAGCCGAGCAGGGTCTCGAAGTCGGGAGCGGGGGAGGGGCGGCCGAGGTGCCAGCCCTGTGCTGCGTCGACCCCCAGCGCCCGCACCCGTTCCAGGCACTCGGCGTCTTCGACGCCTTCGGCGACGACGGTGAGACCGAGGTCGTGGGCGAGGCGCACCATACTGGCGAGGATCTGCTCGCTCCGGCCGCCGTCGGCGGCCGCCGCCACGAAGGAGCGATCGATCTTCAGCGTGTCGAGCGGCAGCTCCTGGACGTAGCGAAGCGACGAGTAGCCGGTGCCGAAGTCGTCGAGCGCCACCCGGACGCCGAGCCCTCGGACGGCATCGAGCACGGCGACGGCGTGATCGACGTCGGCGAGCGCCACCGTCTCGGTGATCTCGAGGCAGAGCATGGAGGCTTCGATCCCCGACTCGTCGAGGACCCTCGACACCGTGGCGTAGACGTCGCCCTCGTGCAGTTCGCGGGCGCCGACGTTGACGGCCACGCTCCTGAGGTTGACACCGCTCCTCGTCCACACGCCGACCTGGTGGGCGGCGTGCCGCAGCACCCAGGCCCCGAGCGGGACGATGAGGCCGGTCTCCTCGGCGACCTTGATGAAGTCGGCGGCCGAGGTCACGCCGTGGACGGGCCGGTCCCACCGCAGGAGGGCTTCGGCGGCGTCGATCTGCCCTGACCACATGTCGACGATGGGCTGGTAGTGCAGGGCGAACTCGTCGCGCTCGAGGGCCGCCCGCAGCCCTTGGTCGACCGTCAGGCGTTGCCACGACGAGCTCCCGCTCTCAGCGCTGTAGACCTCGACGGCGTCCCCGCCCCGCTCCTTGGCGGCGCTCACCGCCGTGTGGGCGTTGCGGATCAGGTCACGCGGTGCGCCGGCGTGGTCGGGGAAGACGGCGACACCGACGCTGGCGGTGGCGTAGAGCGTGTAGCCGCTGCACCGGATGGGGGCGTCGAGGGCACGCATGAGGCGGTTGGCGTGCGCCCGGGCGCCGTCGACCCCGGTCACACGGTGGACCAGGACGGCGTACAGGTCGCCGTCGAGTCGGCAGACGAGCGCGTGCGGGCCAGCGGCTCCCTCCAGGCGGCGGGCGACGCCACGGAGGAGTTCGTCGCCGGTCGCTCGCCCGAGCGCGTCGTTCACATGCCGGAGGCGGTCGATGTCGACGAGGAGGAGGGCCCCGGCGTGGCTTCGGGGGCCGGCCTTCGCCATGGCCGCCGCCAGTTCGTCCTCCAGCCGTTCGGGCCCGGCCAGACCGGTGAGGGGGTCGCGGCGGCCCGATCCGACCTCCACGGCGTCGCGCTGGCGGGCGAGGCCCGCGCGCCGGCTGTTGGCAACGGCGAACCCGAGACCGAGGCCGACCAGCTTCAAGAAGTGCATCCAGAATCGGAGGTCCTCGTGGGCGGGAACCTCGACGGCCAAGGCGCCGAACCGCTCGCCCGCCGACGCGACCGGCGCGAGGACGGTGGCGGCGCGGCCGGGAGGAGGGAGGGAGTCGTCCGCGTGGGCCTGGGGACGGCCGGAGACGACGTCGAGGACGAGCGTCTCGCCCGTGTCGACGACGCGCTGGAACAAGCCGTCGCTGCCCGCGATGCGACCCCCGGGAAGGCGGTCGAGGTCGCCGAGGTGTGCGCACATCGAGAAGCGTCCGTCGACCTCCGCGAGGAAGACGGCGCCGCGTGACGCGCCGATGGCATGGAGGCTCCGAGCCAGCGCCTCGGTCAGCACCGTGTCGAGATCGCTCGGATCGGCGAGCACGTCGGAGAGCCCTTGCAGTACCGCGAGTTCGGCCTTGCCCCGCTCGACGCTCCTGGCCGCGTCACGGCGCTCGGCTTCCTGACGGTGGAAGTCGCGGAGCGCTTGTTCTGCAAGGGCGTCGGAGTGAGCGGCGGGTTCGGGTGTCCCGATCCCCCCGGCGTCGGCGACCGACACGACCGTCGCCCGCAACTCGTCGAGACCTGGTGTGATCGTCACGGATGCGGTGGCGCCCACCCGCTCGGCGAGCCGCTCCTGGGCCTCGCTCCACGGGGCGGGCGACGTCAGGACGACGGGCACGCCAGCCAGGCGGGGATCCGCTCGCAGCGACCGGGTCAGTTCGAGGGCGGTCATGTCGGCGAGGACGAGGTCGGCGACCATGAGGTCGGGTGGAGCGACGGTGGCCGACCGCAGCGCCTCGCCGGCGGTGGTCGCGATCGTCACGTCGAAGCCCATCCGCCGCAGCAGCAGCCGAGTGCGCATCGAGCGGGGCAGTTCCCCGTCGACGACGAGGATGCGCCGGCGGCTCGGAAGCCGGCTCGCGTCGGCCGTCCAACCCGTCCCGACGACGTGCGCCCGAACGGTCTCGAGCAGGACGTCGGCATCGGCGGGCTTGGCGATGAGGTCGTCGAAGCCGGCGAGGCGGTGGTCGTCCGGCAGGTCCTCGGGCGCCCCCGTGAAGACGATGACCGGAACAGCGTGGGCCCCCGGACGGGTCCGGAGCGCGGCGACGACTTCCGTGCCGGCCATGTCGCCCATGCAGAGGTCGATGATGACGAGGTCGGGGAGGCCCTCGGCGCACTGCTGGAGCGCTTCGGCCCCTCCGGCGGCTTCGACGACGGTGTAGCCCTCGATTTCGAGCGTCTCGCGGAGGAACCGGCGGGTGGCGGGATTGTCGTCGACGACGAGGACGGTGACCCCGGCACCGGCACCGACGCCGGAGGCGTCTGGTTCGGTCGTCCGGCTGACATGCTCGACCCCGAGGGACGAGATCCGTCTCATCTCCGCGTTGTGCTCCCCCCGCCGTTGCGGTGCCGGCGGCCAGCCCTGATGCGGTCCCGTGTCCCCACACGGGAGTCCCGGCCTTCCCTGGCCGGTGGAGGCCGCCCGAAGGCGGTGGTCCCCGGGCTGTTTTCGGCACGATCGGGACGAATCTTGAAGGGTTTCCTGCGCTGAGTGGCGTCCGGTCCCTCAGTCCATGAGCAGTTGCCACGTGCGGTCGGCGATGCGGGCGAGGGCGCGCAGCTGGATGCGTTCGAGGACGCGAAACGGCGGTGCGGGGCGACTGGCGAGGAGGACGCCGTCGTGCCCGGGGAGGAGCGCGACGGCCAGGTCCTCGGGGCCGGCAGTGCCGCCGGCGACCGCCTCGGATGCCGAGGTCCCGAGCACGAGCGCCACGACCATGGCATCCCCGGGCGGATCGCCGGCTGAGGCGAGGATCTCGACCTCGTCGCCGCGGCGCCGGCAGAGCGCCGTCCAGTCGGCGAGGAACTCGTCCTGGACGTGGGTGACGAGGACGGAATGGAGGTGGTCGACGTCGGTGGCCTCGCACAGCAGGGCCGCGGATTCGAGGGCGTCGAGCCGCGCGTCGGGGTAGTGGTCGACGAGCCGGACCTGCTCGACGGACGCACCGTCGACCTGTTCGATCTCTCGCACCAGCACGTCGACGACCTCGGGCCCGGGGAGGTTGACGGCGAACTCGTCGACGGCGACACCGTCACCGTGTTCGAGGACGTCGATGCTCACGATGTCGCCCCGGACGGCACCGATGCGGGAGGCGACCAGTCCGAGGGCACCCGGACGATCGGCGACCCACACTCGGACGAGGGCGTGGACGGACGTTTCGCTCACCGTTCCAGGCTAGATGCGTCCCGGTTTCCGGCTCGTGACATGGGCGTGAACGGTGCGGGTGTCGCCCCGCTGCCCTCCGGAGTCAGGCCAGCAGGTCGTCGCGCACACCGGCGGCGTCGAGCAGGGCCTCGCTGGGTGCGCTCGGCTCCTCGGCGACATGTACGAGGGCGTCGCCCTGGTTCACGAGCGGCTTGCGGGTGTGACCGATGACGAGGCCGCTGCTGCGCGCCCGCACCGACGAGGCGGCCGACCCGAAGGCGTCGGAGATCACGCCGAGGAGGTCGTTGCGCTGCACGGTGTCGCCGAGCCCCACCGACAGGCGCAGAATGCCGCCCCGGCGGGCCCGGATCCAGCGCGTCTGAACCGACGCAAGGGGGGTCGGGCGCCCGTCGGTGCTGTCGTCGGCGTCGCGCATGCCGAGGGCGTGCATCACCCGTAGCACCCCCTCGACTCCGACCGCGATCGGCTCCTCGTCGAAGCGGTTCGCCTCGCCTCCTTCGTAGAGGATGACGTGGACGCCAGCGGCCGTCGCCGCCTGGCGCAGCGAGCCGTCGCGGACACGGGAGTGGAGCATGATCGGCGCCCCGAACGCCTCGGCGCACCGACGGGTCTCGGCGTCGCGGAGGTCGCCTCGCACCTGCGGGAGGTTGGTGCGGTGCCACGAGCCGGTGTGCAGGTCGATTCCGTACTGGCAGCGGGCGACCACCTCGGTCATGAACAGGTGGGCCATGCGGGCGGCGAGCGGGCCGCGAGCGGATCCGGGGAACGAGCGGTTGAGGTCGCGGCGGTCGGGCAGGTAGCGCGACTCGTTCACGAACCCGAACACGTTGACGATCGGCACGGCGATGAGCGTCCCGGCGAGGCGGCGGGCGTCGACGCGCTGCGTGACGCGCCGGATGATCTCGACCCCGTTCAACTCGTCGCCGTGGACGGCGCCGGAGAGGAACAGCCCGGGGCCGGGGCGGCGACCATTGACCACGACGACCGGGAGCGACAGCCACGTGTCGGTCGGGAGGCGGGCAACGGGGATCTCGAACATGCGTCGCCGGCCGGGCTCGACGACCTGCCCCCCGATCTCGACGGCACGGGCTCGTGGCGTCTCCGTGCCGTCAGCCCTTGACGCGGTCACGGGTCTTCCCTGGGGCGGCCGTCTTCTCGATGAACTCGACGATCTTGCCCGCCACGTCGACGCCCGTGGCCGTCTCGACGCCCTCCAGACCCGGCGACGAGTTCACTTCGATGACGACGGGGCCGTGGTTCGAGCGGAGCAGGTCGACGCCGGCGACGTTGAGGCCCAGGATCCGGGCCGACCGGACGGCCATCGCGCGCTCCTCGGGCGTGAGCTTCACCCGTTCCGCCGTCCCGCCCTGGTGGATGTTGGACCGGAAGTCGCCCTCGGCTCCCTGACGCTTGATCGCGGCGATCACCCGCTTGCCGACCACGAAGGCCCGGATGTCGGCGCCTCCGGATTCCTTGATGTATTCCTGCACGAGGATGTTGCCGTCGAGCTGGCGGAAGGCGGCGATCACCGACTCAGCTGCTTTCTTCGTCTCGGCGAGCACCACGCCTTTCCCCTGCGTGCCCTCGATGAGCTTGACGATCACCGGCGGACCGCCGACGGCATCGAGTACTCCGTCGATGTCCTTCGTCGACCGGGCGATACCGGTGACGGGGAGGCCGACGCCCGCACGGGCCAGCAGCTGGAGCGAGCGGAGCTTGTCGCGCGAGCGCGAGATCGCCTGGCTCTCGTTGACGGAGAAGACCCCGGAGACCTCGAACTGCCGCACGATGGCGGTGCCGTAGAAGGTGACGGAGGCGCCGATGCGTGGAATGACGGCGTCGTAGTCCTTCAACTCCTCGCCCTGGTACCAGACCGACGGGCGGCGCGACGTGATGTTCATGTAGCAGCGCAGGTAGTCGACGACGCGCACCTGATGGCCGCGTTCCTCCGCCGCTTCCTTCAGCCGCGACGTGGAGTAGAGCGAGTGCTTTCGGGAGAGGATTCCGATCTTCACGCAGACCCCTTCGGCGTGGTCACGGGCGGTCGGGATGGGTGGGGGGTGTGGGGCGCCCGGCCAGGTATGACCGGCCGGCATCCACGATGAAACGGCCTCGGATGGCCTGGCGGCCGAGGAGCATGCGGAAGCCCATGGCGTCCCTCTTCGTGAGGGTGAGCTCGATGGGCCAGCGTTCTTCCCGCAGCGACACGGTGGTCACGATGACCGGACGGAGTTGCTCCTTGCCACCGGAGTTGCGCACCCACCGGCGCTCGAGGAGCGGGGCTTCCGCGCGCACGGAGGACCGGGTGCTGCGCTGCACGGGGTGCACGGTGAACGCCACCCAGAAGGCGCCGTCTCGCTCGAACTCCTCGATTTCGAAGGCGTGCAGGGTCGACGACCGTGCCCCGGTGTCGATTTTGGCCTTCACGGCGTCGACCCCGAGGTCGGGAAGCGCGAGCCACTCGCGCCACCCGATCGACGTCAGTTGCCTCGATCCTCGGCCCAAGCTCACTCCCTGCACGTGCACACCGGGGGAAAGGGCGCATCGTACTTACAATCCCGGGATGGGAGACCCCGAGCGGCTCGGCATCCTCGGCGGCACGTTCGACCCCCCGCACGCCGGCCATCTGGCGCTGGCGCGTGCTGCCAGGAAGGCCGCAGCACTCGATCGCGTCCTCCTCGTGGTCGCCGGCGATCCCTGGCAGAAGCGTGGTGAGGTGACGGCGGCGGCCGCCGACCGGCTGGCGATGACCGAGGCGCTCGCCGCCGGGGAAGAGGGGGTCGAGGTGTCCGACGTGGAAGTGCGGCGTGCCGGCCCGTCGTACACCGTCGACACCCTGGAAGCCCTGGCCCGTCCGGGCCGGCGCCTCGTCCTGGTGCTCGGTGACGACGTGGCCGCTCGCCTCTCGACGTGGCACCGCTCGGAGCGTGTGCGCGAGCTCGCCGAACTCCTGGTCGCCAGTCGGCCGGGCGGTGACCCCGCCGCCGCCAGCGAGGTGGTCGATGCCCTCCGCCGCGACGGATGGATCGTCCAGGCCATGGCCGATCGCCTCGTCGACGCGTCCTCGACCGGGATCCGTGCACGCCTCGCAACCGGCGATCCGGTCGACGGACTCGTCCCGGACAGCGTGCTCCGCGTCATCCGCGATCGGGGTCTCTACACTCCGCCGCAATGACCCGACCCGGTCCTCCGGCGCCCGGCACGATGACGCGAGCACCGGCCCCGAATTCGCGGCTTGCGCATCCAGCGTCGCCGCCGAAGTCGTCCCCGCCGCCGTCGCGACGGGAGCGCCGCGCCGTGCTCGCGCAGCGTCGAGCCCGCCGCCGTCGTCGCCTGATCCTCCTCGGCGCAGCCGTCGCCGTCGCAGCCGCCGCCAACCTCGCGGGCGTCGGCCCCGCCGTCGTCGGGCGGCCGCTCGATGCCATCGCACCGCGGGGGGCGGCGACGCCGACGACGCCGGCGACCGGTGTGCTTCTCGCGGTGCCGTCCGAGAGCGATCCTCACGCCGCCTTCGTCCTCGTCGGACCAGGCGCTGACGGTGAGACGCCGGTCACCCTGATCCCGGGTGCCACCCAGGTCGAGGTCCCCTCGCTTGGCTCGCGCACCCTCACGGAAGCCCTCGCCGCGGGCGGGCCTCGGGCCGCTCGGGTGGCCGTGGCCAACGCCCTCGGCGTCCGCGTGGGTGGGGTCGTGGTGGTCGAACCCGAAGTGCTCGGTTCCGCCTTCGGCGCCAGTGGCCTCTTCCGGGTGCGCCTCCGGGAGCCCGTCGAGGTGGCGGGGCGGCCGTGGGCAGCGGGGGAGCACGAGGTGGGGGCGACCCACATTGCCGCACTCGTCGCCGCACCCAGCGATGACGGGTTCGGCCGGCTCTTGGTCCTCCACGCCATCCTCGAGGGCTGGCTCGAAAGCGCCGATTCGGCGACCGTCGACGCCGCCGCCGCCCGCTTGGCTGACGGCGCCGAGGCCGGCGGCACGTCGGTGGCGACGGCGGTCACCGCCCTTCGCCGGCAGGGCGCCCGGTTCGACACGCTCGACGTCGACACCGTCACCGTCCCCGGCTCCACTCGGTACACCGTCACGAGTGCAGGTGAGAAGGAGGTGGCGGAGGCTTTCGACCACCTCGTGACATCCCGTTCGGAACGCCCGAAGGTCGAGATTCTGAACGGCACCGGTGCTCCCGGCCTTGCCATGCAGGTGGCGGAGCGGATCGTCCCGGAGGGATTCCGCGTCGTGCTGACGGGGAACGCGAAGGACTTCGGGCATCAAGAGACGGTGCTCGTCGTGCACGACGAGCACCATGAAGCGGCGGCCCGTCGCCTGGCCGGTACCCTCGGCGTCGGGGTGTTGCGGACACCGAGCGACCCCGTCAGTGTGGTGGACATCTCGATCGTGGTGGGGGCCGACTTCGGCCCAGGAGGCGAATGACGGAACGACGCAAGATCGGCACGGCGAGCCGGAACGACGTGCGACGCCAAGCGCTGGCGGCGGCGGAGGCGGCGTCGTCGAAGAAGGCGGACGACATCGTCGTGCTCGACGTCGGCGAGATCATCGCCATCACGGACTTCTTCGTCATCGTGAGCGGTGCCAACGACCGCCAGGTGCGGACGATCGTCGAGGAGGTCGAACGGCGTCTCGCCGCCGACTTCGCGATCCGCCCCATTCGTACCGAGGGGCTCGACGACGCCCGCTGGGTGCTCGTCGACTACGGAGACTTCTTCGTACACGTGTTCCACCACGAGACGCGAGCGTTCTACCAGCTGGAACGCCTCTGGTCGGACGCGCCCCGCATCCCGTTCGAGGGCGGCGGAGCGGAGGCGGCGGAGGCAGCCGGCCCCTGACCTGAACGGCGCCGCGACCGTTCGAGCGCCGGGGTGTGGAACGAGTGCATGGCGCCCCGACATCGCACGACGGCGTTCCTCGCCGCGCTCGCCCTGGTCGCCCTCACCGGCACCCCGGTGGGGCCAGCGCGCGCGGCCGCCTTCGACCTCACCACCGAACAGTGGGCGCTGGCCGACGTGCGGGCACCCGGTGCATGGACGGCGGGGTACACGGGTCGCGGGGTCGTGGTCGCCGTCGTCGACTCGGGTGTCGACGCCGACCATCCCGAATTCTCGGGACGCCTCGTCGCCGGTGCGTCGTGCGTCGGCGCCGGGACGGCGTCAGCATCGGCGTGTTCCACCTCTCGCTCCCAGTGGGACGACCCGCACGGCCATGGGACCCACGTCGCTGGAATCGTGGCGGCCGCCGCCGACGGCCGCGGCGTCACCGGGGTGGCGCCGGCGGCCTCGATCATGCCGGTTCGCGTCCTCGAGGCCGCGCCCGGCGGGCGCCTCCAGGCGAGGGCAGCGGACGTGGCGGCCGGCATCCGCTACGCCGTCGATCACGGTGCCGATGTCGTCAACCTGAGCCTCAGCGCGCTTCCCGTGGTGAGCCAGCTGTCGGCGCTCGGAGTGCTCGACCCGCGCGTGTCGGCTGCCATCGAGGACGCGGCTCGGCGAGGCGTGGTGCTGGTTGCGGCGGCCGGAAACGAGTCGTTCCCGGTCTGCAACCACAAGGTGTTCCGCAGCAGCGCCGGCCTCTGCGTGGGGTCGCTCGACCGGCGCGGTACGAAGGCCGAGTACAGCAACTTCGGTGCGGCCCTCGACCTCGTGGCACCCGGCGGCTCGGAGATCCCGCTCTGCAGCGAGCGCATCCTCTCGACCCACCTCGCCGATCGACGCAGCGATTGTGCCGTGCCCAGGGGGTACGACGGGTTGGCCGGGACGTCGATGGCTGCGCCGCACGTTGCGGCCGTCGCAGCCCTGTCGATCGAGCGGGGGATTTCCGCGCGGACGGTGGCCGACTGGCTGCGGTCGACGGCTGACGACCGCGGTCCGCGAGGGTACGACGGTGTCTTCGGGTATGGCATGGTCGACGCGCGGCGGGCTGTGACGTGAAGCACGCAATCAAGTTCGCGACACGCGGACGGCTGCGACGTAGAAAGGATGATGGCCGTTCCCTCCTCGCCACAGCGCCGAGCGACTCCCGATCGCCCCGACGCCTGCCCTGGTCGGGCGCGCCCGCGCCCGGGGCAGTCGCGGCCGCGTGAGGTCGAACTCGCCTTGGCGCTCGAACGGGAGGCGGTCGCCCGTGAAGCGTTCGAGGCGCTCGAACGGGTGCTGGCGGCCGTCAACCTCCGCGCTGGTCTCGTACGTCTCCTCGCCGACGACGACCTGGCGGCGGAGACGGCGGTGGTCGAGGACCTCGCCCGACGCGGTCTGACGTCGCTCCGGCGGGCGACCACGACGATGGACGCACTGGCCGGACGTTCCGTCCCGGTCACCCGTCGCCTCCGTTCTGCCGTCGAAGCCTACGAGGCGACCCATTGCTCCGCGGTCCACCTCGTGGCCGACGACGCAGCCGACACGATCTCCGAGGCGGCGGGGCGGGCTCTCGTGCGAGCCCTTCAAGAGGGGCTCTCGAACGTCGAGCGGCACGCCGAGGCGCAGACCGTCGAGGTGACGCTCACGTGCGATCCGGAGCGGGCGGAGGTCCGTCTCACGGTCACCGACGACGGTCTGGGGGTGGCGACCGACGCCACGCCCGGCACCGGCCTCGAACTTGCTCGGAGCGAACTCGAGGCGGTCGGCGGCCGGCTCGAACTGCAGGCCGTGCCGGTGGGTGCCCGGCTCGTCGCTGCCGTCCCGCTCGACGCCTAGTTGGCGAGCGGGTCCTCGAAGACGTACTCCCCGAGCGTCCAGGTCCCGGCCAACCGCTTGCCAGACGACGGTGCGCTGACGCAGCGGGAATCGGGGTCCATCGTGAATGCGCCGGTGCCGCGGGCGGCCGTGGCGCCCGACATCAACATGACGGTGGTCCCCGCGACGGGGTCGGCCGTGAGGCTGAAGTTGAGGCCCGGGTACGTGTCGATGATGTTCCCCCCGGTCTCTTCGACCGTGTAGGTGACGACGCCGTTCACGCCGACGAGCGTGCTGCCCGAACACACCGCCGTGACGCCGCCGTTGGCGTCGAAGTAGGCGCCGCCGAGCCGGGCGAGGTCCCACGGAAGGCCGACGGGGTCGCGGTCGACGACCGCGCAGATTCCCGGCGTCGGCGTTTCGAGTCGCCAGCCACCCGAGCTCAGTCGATAGAGCTCGATGCGGACGAGGGAGCAGTCGACGGTCATCCCCACCGCAGCGTGTGAGGGCGTCGGGACGAACGAAGCAAGCAGCCCGAGCACGACCGCGACGACGGCGAACCGGCCCCGCCGGAAGGTCCGGCGGCTCAGCGCTCCGGGTTGCGCTTCGCTCATGATCGTTCTCCCTACAGGGACGAGTGCGACAAACTTCGACGTCGCGCCTCGAAATCCCTTGTGTCCGCGTTTCCTATCGGTCCTCGCCACACCGGGCGTTCCACGTCCGGCCGCCGTTCGTCGAGCAGAGCAGCCCGGTCGGCGCCTGGGCCGCCGTCGCCAGGAGGTGCCCGTCCGGTGTGGAGGCGATGGCCGCCACACCGTCGTCGAGAGGAGTGCCGGTCGCGATGCGTTGCCACGAGCGCCCGGCGTCGACCGACCGCACCAGTCCGCGGGTGCCGTGTCGCCCCGTCGTGGCGGCATAGACGGCCCCGTCGGTCCCCGTCGTCGCCCCGTGGACGGTGAGCCCCTCGAGGGCCGGGACGGCGTCGAAGTGGCGCCCGCCGTCCCACGACACGAAGGTGGCGCCGGGCGCCGAGGCGAGGGCCAACGGCGCGCCGCCAGTGGCGAGCAGGGCGACCGTCGGCGGGGCCTGGAGTCCGGGGAGGACGACCGACTCGCTGCACACGTCGCCGAGCAGCCGCTCGCCGCATCGGAACACGGCGCCTTCGACGCGTGACGGTCCTTGGACGGCGCCGCCGGCGAGCACCAGTCCGCTCGACGCGTAGTTGGGGTCGAAGGCGAAGTTCGACCGCCATCCTTCGAGGGAGACGCCGGCCAACGGCACGACGACCCCCGTGCGGTCGTCGTAGGTCCAGGCCGGGTCGCCACCGAGGAGCACACGCTGGTCGGGACCGGAGAACCCCGGCGCCATGGCGACGGTGGTGCCGGCGACCTGGGAGGCCACGGGAATGAACGTCTCGCCGCCGTCACGGGAGACGCTGAGGCCGGCGGGACCGAGGGCGACGATGCGCGGGTCGTCGGGGAAGGCCGGAGCGACGGCGAGGGTCGAGCCCGTGATCCCACGGGCCGCCAACCGTTCCCACGAGGCGCCGCCGTCGACCGAGCGGAAGACGGCGAGGCAGTCGCGGGCACACTCGCCCGGGCGCCGCCCCACGGCCACGATTCCTCGTGACCCGGGGCTCGACGCAGCGGAGAAGCTCGTGATGCGGGCGTCCTCCGGCTGGTCCATGCGTTCGGGAGTGATGAGATCGCCCAGGCGGACGGG
>DATLFW010000188.1:0-2168 GCA_035540775.1 Acidimicrobiia bacterium | reverse complement strand
AGAACCTGACCCCGGCCCAGCCCTTCGAGATCCGCGGGCCGGGGCGCACCTACACCGCCGCCGTCGGCGATCCGGGGCTCGCCGCCCTGGCCACGGCGTCGGATCGCGGCGAGGGCGACGCCGTCGTGGCCCAGCGACTCATCGCCGGGCTCTCGGTGGTGGCGCTCGAGGCCCCGGGCCTCGAGCGCGGCGTCGTCGTGGTGCCCGGCTCCGAGTGGGCGCCGTCGGCTGGTGCCTTGCGGGCGATCCTCGACGGTCTCGCCCGCAGCCCGGCCCTCGACCCGGTGACGGTCGACGAGTACTTCGAACAGATTCCGGTCGTCGCCGGCGAGAACGCCGTCCGGCGTCTCGTCGAGCGCGACGCCCCCGAATTGGCCGTCGACCCCGACGAGGTCGTCGGCATCCGCCACAGCCTGGCCGCCGTACATGCGATGACGGACGGCGGCCCGGCGGCCGCCCTAGCCGAGCGGCTCCTCCTCCTCGCCGAGTCGGCCGACTTCCGCGGCGAGTCTGCGGAGGACGCCGCACGCGCATATCTCCTCGGGGCGCGCCGCCAGATCGACGCCGCCGTCGCCGCCGTGCACCTCCCCGGGCGTCACAACGTCACGTTGACGTCGCGGCGTGCCCACATCCCCGTCACGTTCCAGAACGCGAGCGCCGAGCCGATCCGCGTCCGGGTGCACCTCCGCAGCGACAAGTTGTCGTTCCCGGAGGGTGCGACCCACGACGTCGTCCTCGAACCACGCAACAACACGCTGCAGTTCGTGGTGGAGGCCCGCACGTCGGGGGCCTTCCCGATGCTCATCGAGGTGACGTCACCCGACGGGGCCCTGTCGCTGGGCACCATCCGCCTGACCGTGCGTAGCACCGCCGTGAGCGGAGCCGCCCTCGCCGTGACCGTCGGGGCCGGGGTCTTCCTCGTCGGATGGTGGGGCAACCACATCCGGCGGGCCCGCAAGGCCCGACGCGCCCGCGCCGCCGAGGAGGAGGCATGACGGGCGGGACCTCGGCGGTGTCGTCCGGTGAGGAGGTCGCGGGAAGCGGGCCGGGAGCGGACACCGCCGGGATCGTCCGGACGAGTGCCGCCGTCGGGCTCGGGACGGCGCTGTCGCGACTGACGGGCTTCGTGAAGCTGGCTGCCATCGCCTACGCCATCGGCTTCACGCGCCTCACCGACACCTACAACCTGGCGAACACGACGCCCAACATCGTCTACGAGCTGATCCTCGGCGGGATCCTCTCGGCGACGCTCGTCCCGATCTTCGTGGAGCAGTTCGAGCGCGACGACGAGGACGCCACCTCGGCCGTCGTCACCACGGCCGTCGCCGCCCTGACGGCGCTCACTGTGGCCGGCGTGCTGGCGGCGCCGTGGATCGTCCGCCTCTACACGCTCCGCCTCGAAGGCGCCGAGGCGGCCGCCCAGGCCGACGTGGCCACGACGTTGCTCCGCCTGTTCATGCCGCAGATGCTCTTCTACGGCCTCACCGCCCTGGCGACGGGGCTTCTCCACGCCCGCCGTTCGTTCACCGCCCCCGCCTTCACCCCCGTCCTCAACAACCTGCTCGTCTCGGCCATGTTCTTCGCCCTGCCGAGCCTCGCCGACGGGACACCGACACTCGGCGACGTGCGCGACGACACGGCGCTGCTGCTCCTGCTCGGGCTCGGCACGACGGCCGGGATCGTCGCCATGACCGTGGCGCTGTGGCCGGCCTTGATGCGCGCCGGAATCCGGCTCCGCTGGCGTCTCGACTGGCGGCACCCGGCCGTCCGGATGGTCGTGCGCCTGTCGGGGTGGACCGTCGGCTATGCCGCCGCCAACCAACTCGCCCTCTGGGTCGTGCTCGTCCTCGCCAACGAGCACCCGGGCGGCGTCTCGGCCTACCAGGGCGCCTTCGTGTTCTTCCAGCTCCCCCACGGGCTCTTCGCGGTGTCGCTGATGACGACCATCGCCCCCGACCTGGCGTCGCTCGCCAGCCGCGGAGCGCTGGCGGAGTATCGCGACCGCTTCGCCCTCGGCCTGCGTCTCATGGCCGTCGTCGTCGTCCCCGCGGCCGTCGGCTACGTCGTCCTCGCCCGGCCGATCGTCGCCGCCCTGCTCGAGCGCGGCGCCCTTTCGGCTTCCAGCGCCGACCTGACGGCCGAGGTCCTCGTCACCTTCGCCCTCGGCC
>DATLFW010000187.1:0-3064 GCA_035540775.1 Acidimicrobiia bacterium | reverse complement strand
GCTCGAGGGCGGCGTTGACCCGGTCGACGAGGTCGATCGGGTCGAACGGCTTGGTGACGTAGTCGACCGCGCCGAGTTCCATGCCGACGGCCACGTCGGCGCCCTGCGCCTTGGCCGAGACGAAGATCACCGGGACGCCTCCGATGTCGGGGTCGTCGCGAATCGCCGCCGCCACCTCGTGACCGGTCATCTTCGGCATCATCACGTCGAGCACGACGATGTCGGGACGGGCGGCCCGGGCCTGGTCGAGCGCCTCGGCGCCGTTCGACGCCGTCACCACGTTGAACCCCTCCATCTCGAAGTTGACTTCGAGAAGGCCGAGGATCACGGGGTCGTCGTCGGCGACCAGGATCGTCTTTTGGGCAGCGGGCATCGGCGGGCATCGTACACGTCGGGTTCCGCTGCCCCCGGCCCGTTCAGGGTGTCCGGCGAGGGTCGATGCTCCCTGCGCGGGCGCCTGGCGCGCCGTACGCTTTCCCGTGTTCTTCGGTGTGCCGGCGGCCGCCTCCGATGCGGCCGGAGTCGGGAGGGCCGTGCCATCCTGTCGTCGATGAAGCGAGCGCTGATCACCGGAATCTCGGGCCAGGACGGCTCGTACCTCGCCGAACTCCTCTTGGAGAAGGGCTACGAGGTGCACGGGCTGGTGCGGCGGGCGTCGACCTTCAATCGCCACCGCATCGACCACCTGCCCCACGACACCCGCGACTCCGACTGCCGTCTGTTCCTGCACTACGGCGACCTCTCGGACGCCGTCGGGCTGGTCAACCTGGTGCGCGAGATCGTGCCCGACGAGGTGTACCACCTCGGCGCGCAGAGCCACGTGGCCGTCAGCTTCGAGATCCCCGACTACACGGGGCAGGTGACGGGGCTGGGCACCGTGCGGCTCCTCGAGGCGATCCACGCCAGCGGGATCGACACCCGCTTCTACCAGGCGTCGTCGTCCGAGATGTACGGCTCGGCGCCGCCGCCCCAGGACGAGGAGACCCGCTTCCACCCGCGGAGCCCCTACGCGTCGGCGAAGGTCTACGCCTACCACTCCGTCGTCAACTACCGGGAGGCCTACGGCCTGTTCGGGGTGAACGGCATCCTCTTCAACCACGAGAGCCCGCGGCGGGGCGAGAACTTCGTGACCCGCAAGATCACCCGCGCGGTGGCGAAGATCCAGGCCGGGATCCAAGAGCACCTGTACCTCGGCAACCTCGAGGCCAAGCGTGACTGGGGCTACGCGCCGGAGTACGTCGAGGGCATGTGGCGGATGCTCCAGCACGACGAGCCCGACGACTACGTCCTGGCGACGGGCGAGACGCACACCGTGCAGGAGTTCTGCGAGGTGGCGTTCTCGCATGCCGGGCTCGACTGGGAGCAGTACGTCCGTACCGACCCGCGCTACGAGCGGCCGTCGGAGGTGCCGGTGCTCTGCGGCGACGCCTCGAAGGCGAAGCGGGTGCTCGACTGGGAGCCGAAGGTGCTCTGGGACGACCTCGCCCGCATCATGGTCGACGCCGACATCCAGCTCCTCGACGACGAGCGGTCGGGCCGGAAGGTTTCGGCCTCGCTGGAGGACTGACGAGGCCGTTCCCCGCCGGACCGGGCGCCTGACGCCCGCTGGTACCATCGCCAGCCCGCCCCCATAGCTCAGGGGATAGAGCACCGGCCTCCGGAGCCGGGTGCGCAGGTTCGAATCCTGCTGGGGGCACTTTCTGCGTTCTTCCGTTCTTGGCCCTTTGTGCAGGGCTATACGCGGTTCTCGGGGCCACGTTCGCCGCGACGCGGGGTTGTCAGCCGGGCGGGCGGCGGCAAGTCTGACCGTCGCGATGAATTCGCGGCGTCCCCGACGTCATGACAGGTGGACGCACGCGAGGCGGCAGCGGGCCGGCGAACGGGAGAGCAGATGAGCGGCGTACGAGTCCTGGTCGGCACCCAGAAGGGGGCCTTCATCCTGACCGCCGACGGCAATCGTCGCGAGTGGGACGTGGAAGGCCCGCTCTTCGGGGGATGGGAGCTGTATCACCTCAAAGGGTCGCCCGCTGACCCCGACCGGATCTGGGCGTCGCAGTCAACAGGGTGGTTCGGCCAGCTCGTCCAGCGGTCCGACGACGGCGGGAAGACGTGGGCGCCCGTGGGCAACGAGTTCGCGTACGACGGCGTCCCCGGCACCCACCAGTGGTACGACGGGACGCCCCACCCGTGGGAGTTCGCCCGCGTCTGGCACTTCGAGCCGTCGCTCACCGAGTCCGACACGGTCTACGCCGGGGTGGAGGACGCCGCCCTCTTCGTCTCCCACGACGGCGGGCAGCAGTGGCAGGAACTGCCGGGCCTCCGCGAACACGGATCGGGCCCGCACTGGCAGCCGGGGGCCGGCGGCATGTGCCTCCACACGATCCTCCTCGACCCGTCCGACCCGCAGCGCATGTTCACGGCGATCTCGGCCGCCGGGGCGTTCCGGACCGACGACGGCGGCAACACCTGGCAGGCCATCAACCAGGGCCTCGTCTCGGACGGCATCCCCGACCCCGACGCCGAGGTCGGCCACTGCGTGCACCGCATCGCCATGCACCCGTCACGCCCCGACGTGCTCTTCATGCAGAAGCACTGGGACGTGATGCGCAGCGACGACGGCGGCGACTCCTGGTACGAGATCAGCGGCGACCTGCCGACCGACTTCGGCTTTCCCATCGCTGTCCACGCCCACGAGCCCGAAACGGTCTATGTCGTCCCGATCACGAGCGACTCGGAGCACTACCCGCCCGAGGGGAAGCTGCGCGTGTATCGGAGCCGGACGGGCGGGAACGAGTGGGAGCCGCTGACCGAGGGCCTGCCGCAGAGCAACGCCTACGTCAACGTGCTGCGAGACGCCATGGCGATCGACGAGCTCGACCCGTGCGGCGTCTACTTCGGCACCACGGGCGGGCAGGTCTACGTGTCGGCCGACGAGGGCGACACGTGGGCGCCCATCGTGCGCGACCTGCCGAGGGTCCTGTCGGTCGAGGTGCAGACGTTGCCGTGAACGGCGCTGCCGACGCCGCTCCGGCCCGACCGGTTCGCGTCGTCCTCCCCCATCACC
>DATLFW010000186.1:0-3787 GCA_035540775.1 Acidimicrobiia bacterium | reverse complement strand
CCGGGGCCATGGACACGCCGGCCGGGGTCTCGGGGGTGGGCGTCACCGAACTCCAAGACGCGCTCCGGCTGAACCTCAACTGGTTCGCCGGGGGGCTGGAATCGCCGGGGCAGTTGGGGTCGGTGGTGAACGCCTGCATGGCCGTCGCCTGCGGCCTCGCCCGCCACGTCCTGTGCTTCCGCACGGTGTGGGAGGCGACGGCGCAGGGTGGCGGTGGCCGGGCGTCGGTGACCATGGGCGGAGGTGGCGGCGGGAAGTTCCGCATCGGGTCGTTCATGCAGTGGACAATCCCGTTCGGTGCTCCGTCGGCCGCCAACTGGATCGCCATGATGGCTCGGCGTCACTTCCACGAGTTCGGCACGACGCGCGAGCAGCTCGCCTGGATCGCCCTCAACGCCCGGCGCAACGCCGAGCTCAATCCGAAGGCGATCTACCGCGACCCCATGACGCTCGACGACTACCTGAACGTGCGGATGATCTCCGACCCGCTGTGCCTCTACGACTGCGACGCTCCGGCCGACGGGGCCACCGCGGTCATCGTGTCGGCGGCCGACACGGCGCCCGACCTGCGCCGCCCGCCGGTGCGGGTGGAGTCGGTCGGCACCGCCATCCGCGGCCGCCCGTCGTGGGACCAGTGGGACGACCTCACCACCATGGCGCTGCGCGACGCCGCCTCGATGATGTGGGAGCGGACCGATCTCACGCCGTCCGACGTCGACGTCGCCGAGCTGTACGACGGCTTCTCGTTCATCACCCTGTGCTGGCTCGAGGCCCTCGGCTTCTGCGGGAAGGGCGAGGGAGGGCCGTTCATCGAGGGCGGGAAGCAGATCGCCCTCGACGGCGAGATTCCGCTGAACACCCAGGGCGGCCAGCTCTCGGCCGGGCGACTCCACGGGTACGGGTTCCTCCACGAGGCGTGCACCCAGCTGTGGGGTGAGGCGGGCGATCGCCAGGTGCCGGGGAACCCCGAAGTAGCGGTGGCCGCCGCCGGGGGAGGGCCGCTCGGCGCCTCCCTGCTCCTCACGACCTCGCGGTGATCCCGGTCGCCTCGCACACACGACAGTCAGCCGGCGCCCAGGAGGACGAGGCCGACGAGGGCGAGGCCGACGCCCGCCAGCTGGTGGCGTTGCAGCCGTTCGCCCAGCACGATCCCAGCCAGCAGCACCGTGCCGGCGGGATAGAGCGACGCCACCGGCGACACGACCGACGTCAGCCCTTCCTGCGCCGCCACGACGAAGAAGGCGTTCGCCGTGAGGTCGAGGACCCCCGACCCGACCGCTGCCTTGAAGCTGCCGCCGCCCCGCGGGACGACCGTCCGTCCGGTGACCGCGAGACCGAGGGCCAGCAGGGGCACGGTGACGGCCCGGGCCGACACGAGGGGCCACATCCCCGACGACGCGTCGACCTCGGCGAAGAAGATGAAGATGAACCCGAATCCGATTCCGGCCAGGGCGCCGTAGAGGAGGCCCTTTCGGGCCGCGGTGTCGTCGAGCGGCACGTCGCCTTCGGCGCGCGCTGGTTCCCGGGTGATGAGCACCACGGCCATGATCGCCAGCACGATCCCGGAGATGGCGAGGGCCGAGGGGCGCTCCCCCCGCGCGACGCCCCACCCGACAGGGAGAACGGCCGCCACGAGGGCACTCACGGGGGCGACAAGGCCCATCCGCGCCACGGCGAGGCCGGCGAAGAGGAGGATGACGCCGGTCGTTCCGACGACGCCGGCGCCCAGCCCGAGGAGGAGATCGCGGCGCGACGGGTCGGCGGGGTCGAGGGCGACGAGGAGGAGGGCGAGGACGAGGCCCGATCCGCCCGAGACGACCACGACGCTGGCGGCGAGCGCCCGCTTGGACGCCCATCCACCGAGGAAGTCGGCGGCACCCCAGAAGGCGGCGGCGAGGAACCCGAGGACGACCGGCACGCCGGGAGGCTACGCCCCGCCCCCCGGCTTCTGGGTACCGATGCCCCCGCTCAGGGTGGGCAGCGGTGCCCAGAATCCGGGGGTGTTGGGTACGCTCGCCCGCCATGCCGTCTTGGAAGACCATCGAGGACGCAGAACCGGAGTTCGCCGAGCGAGTCCGGCGGTTGTTCGACGCCGGTCGTCACAAGACGATCGCCACGCTCCGCGCCGACGGCTCACCCCGCATCTCGGGCATCGGGTGCGAGTTCGTCGACGGGGAACTCCGGTTCGGCTCCATGAGCGGCGCCCGCAAGGGGGCCGACCTCGTACGGGATCCGCGTTTCGCGCTCCACGGCCCGACGTTCCACCCCGAGGAGGGGAAGGAGAACGAGTGGCCGGGCGAGGCGAAGATCGCCGGTCGAGCCGTCCCGGCCGGAGCTGTCACGGGCGACAGTGACAGCGACGAACCGCACGGCGAATTGTTCGTCGCCGACATCATCGAGGTCGTCGTGACCGGCCTTGACGCAGGAGCTTCCAAGCTCGTGATCGAGTTCTGGACGCCCGAACGCGGGCTGCGCAGGATCGAGCGCGACTAGCGGGTCGAGCCTCCCAGTCGGCGGCTCAGAGGACCAGGTCGGCGAGTTCGGCGAGGTGGTCGGTCGAGGTGCCGAGGGCCTGCTGCATCGAGACGATGCGCTTGTAGAAGAGGTGAGCGTCGTGCTCCCAGGTGAAGCCGATGCCGGCGAGCACCTGGATCGTCGAAGCGGCCACCCGGAAGAGGGCGTCGCTGGCGTAGGCCTTCGCCATCGTCGCCGCCCGGTGGCGCTCGGCTTCGTCGCCGGCGTCGACGGCCCAGAGGGCGTAGTACGAGCCCGCCCGAGCCAGTTCGAGGTCGTGCAGCATGTCGGCGCACAGGTGCTTGACCGCCTGGAACGAGCCGATTGGCCGCCCGAACTGTTCGCGCTCCTTGGCGTAGGCGAGGGCGGTGTCGAGGCACCAGGAGGCGGCACCGACGGCGTCGACGACGAGGGCGACGACGGTCACGTCGACGGCCGTCGCCACGGCGGTTTCGACGGCGGAACCGGGCGTGCCGAGGAGCCGGGCGGGCGCCCCGTTCAATTCGACGGTCGCCTGCTTGCGGGTGCCGTCGACCGACGTCTGCGGCGTGATCGTCATCCCACTCGCGTCCGTCTCGACGGCGAACACGCCGAGGCCGTCGTCGGTGGAGGCGGTGACGAGGAGGAGCCCCGCCGCCGCCCCGTCGGGAACGTGCGCCTTCGTGCCGTGGAGCGTCCAGCCGTCGGTGCCGGCCTTGGCGGTCGTCGCCGGGGCCCGCCAGTCGTAGCGGCGGCCCGGCTCGAGCAGTGCCACGGTGGCGACGAGCGAGCCGTCGGCGAGGGAGGGGAGGAGGTCCGCTTGCTCGTCGTCGATCGCGACGGACTGGACGACGTGCACGGCGGAGACCGCCGAGGAGAGGAAGTGGCCGGGGTGGGCCGCTCGCCCCATCTCCTCGAGGACGACGCCCATGTCGACCATCCCCATGCCGGCGCCGCCATGGGTTTCAGGGACGAGGATGCCCGTCAGGCCGAGCGCCGAGAGTTCCCGCCACACGGCGTCGGTGGTGCCGCGGGGATCGTCGAGCATCTCCCGGACGTACGAGGTCGGCGCCCGGTCGGCCAGGAACCGCCGCACGGTGTCGCGCAGCATTTCCTGGTCGGCTGAGAACTCGAAGTCCATGTTCCTCCCCGGCGACATCTCGTCGCCTCCTCCACACGGCGGGGCCCCGGCCCCGCCGGTGGCCGTTCGCCGACATGACACGGGCGTCAGGAACGGCGAGCGTACCGGGTAGGGTTCGGCCCGTGCGACTGCGGTACTCCGACGCCGAGGAGG
>DATLFW010000185.1:0-3286 GCA_035540775.1 Acidimicrobiia bacterium | reverse complement strand
GGACCAGCTCCAGCTCGAGAGTGTGCAGGTCGTCGAGCGGGTCGGTGCCGCCGACGACGTTGTCGTCGGTGAAGGCTCGGAGGACCATGAGGACGGCGTCGACCTCGCGGATGCCTCCCAGGAACCGGTTGCCCATGCCCTCGCCGCTCGCCGAGCCGGCGACCAGGCCGGCGATGTCCACGAACTCCAGGGTGGCCGAGACGACCTTTTTCGACTTGCTCATCTCGGCGAGGGAGCGCAGGCGGGGGTCGGGCACCTGAGCCATGCCCACGTGGGTCTCAGTCGTGGAGAAGGGGTGGGCGGCGACCGGCACCGAGGCGCCCGTCATGGCGTTGAACAGCGACGACTTCCCTGCGTTGGGCAAGCCGACGAGGCCAAGGCGTTCCACGAGGCCAGGCTAACCGGGCTGGGTCCCGATGCCGCCGCCGTCCTCCAGCCGACGCCTGGGCCAGAATGGCGCATGACCGGACGGGACGTGCGCCTCACCCTCTACTGCCCCAACTGACTTCCGGGCTTCCACCTGCCGTACCTGGCGGCAGCGGCGAACGGTCTGTTCGCCGAGCACGGGGTCGACGTGGAGATCCTCGACCCCTCCGGAGGCCCCGACAACGTGGTGCGCGTCGGCGCCGGCGAGTCGGACTTCGCACTCACCAGCGTGCAGCACTACCTCACGGCCCGGACCGGGCGCGGTGACATCGCCGCCCGCTTCGTCGCCATGGTCGTCCAGCGCAGCCCCATCGGCGCCCTCGTGCCGGCGACCTCTGTGGTCCGGGAGCCGGCGGACCTGGCCGGCTGCCGGGTGGGCGGTGACCCGGCCAACCCGCAGGTCATCGAGTTCATGGCCTCGCTCGACCATCGCGGCATTCCGCGCCCGAAGCTCGTCGACCTCCCGGCGGGTACGGCGCCGGGCGCCCTGGGCCGTGGAGAGGTCGACGCCATCGTCGCCCTGGTCGACGCCCTGCCCCGCCGCCGGCGGCAGGCCGGCATCGACCTCCGTGCCGTCCGCGTCGGTCGCGACGATGTCTACGGGAGCGGCGTGATCGCGTCGGACCGTCTCCCCGACGACCTTGTCGCCCAGGTGCGCGATGGGGTCGTGGCCGCCCTGGAGGCACAGCGGGCGGCGCCCGACGCCGGCCTGGCCGAGATGGACGACCGCTACGGCGACGACCGCACCGAGGACGCCGCCGAGGGTTGGCGCATGCTGCAGGAGTTCGTGTTCACCGACGTGCCCACCGGCTCGATGGACGCCGTGCGGTGGCGCACGACGCTGGACTTCCTCTGCGCTGCTCGGGGGCTCGGCGTGCCCGAAGTGGCTGCAGTTGCCCGCGTGGGCGACGGCTGAAGGCAACGGGCTCGGGCATTCCCTCACCGACTACGCTGGTCCGACCATGTCGAAGAAGACGAACAAGCGGAAGCTGAAGGCCAGGCGCAAGAAGGCCAACCACGGCAAGAAGCCGAACGCCGGCCGTTAGCGTTCCTCCCGCGCCGGCGACGCCGGCACACGACGTGGTCGAGGTGCTGCACGGCACCGAGGTGCACGACCCCTACCGTTGGCTCGAAGACGGAGATTCCGACGAGGTCGCGTGGTGGAGCGCGGCACAGAACGCCCGCACGCGGGCCGTCCTCGACGCCCTGCCTTGCCGGCCGGCGCTGCACGCCCGCCTCCAGGCCCTGCTCCAGGTGGGCACGGTCGCCGCGCCCCACGTCGCCGGCGACCGCGTCTTCACGCTCGAACGCGAGGGCGACCAGGACCAGGCGGTGCTGGTCATGCGGTCGGCGCTCGACCCGGCCGAGCCCGCCCGCACGGTCGTCGACCCGCACGCCATGGCCGAGGACCACGCGGCGTCGATCGACTGGTTCACGCCCTCACCCGACGGCCGCCTGGTGGCTACGGCGTCTCCGAGGGCGGCAGCGAGCACGGGACGCTACGCATCCTCGACGTGGACACCGGCCGGCACCTGGACGACGAGATCCGCCACATCCGCCATCCGTCGCTGTCCTGGGTGCCCGACGGATCGGCGTTCGCGTACAGCCGCCTGCCCGACCCGGCGACGGTCGCCGCCGGCGAGGAGGGCTACTGGGAGACGGTCTGGTGGCATGTCGTCGGTGACGACCCGGCCACCGACGAGCGGCTCCTCGGTGACCTCGAGAAGACCGCCCTCCCGGCCACCACCATCTCGGTGGACGGGCGTTGGCTGGTCTTCCACGTCACCTACATGCCGACCCGAACCGACGTGATCCTTCTCGACCGCGACACCGGTCGACGGACTGTGCTGGTGGAGCGGGAGGACGCCACCACGTGGTGCCAGGTCGTCGATGACCGGCTCTACGCCGTCACCAACCTCGATGCGCCGCGAGGGCGGGTGGTCAGCGCGGACCTGGCGGCGCCCCAAGCCGAGCACTGGACGACCATCGTCCCCGAGAGCTCCGCGGTGATCGAAGGGGCGGTGATCGCCGGCCCTCGCCTCCTTGTGGCATCGGCCGAGCACGCCGTCTCCCGCCTCCACCAGTACGCCCTCGACGGCGGCGACGCCGAAGAGGTCGAGCTGCCCGAGCTCGGGTCCATCGGCGGGTTCGACGCAGACCCCGCCGCCGAAAGGGGCTTCTTCACCTTCACGTCGTACGCCCGCCCGTCGGGCCTCTGGCGGTGGACGCCGTACGAGGGTGTCGAGGCGTGGACCGATTTCCCGTCGCCGGTGGACGCCGACACGTTCGCCGTCGAGCAGGTGTTCTACCCGTCGACCGACGGCACCGACGTCCCCATGTTCCTCGTGCGGGCCGCGGCGACCACCGTCACTCCCGACACGCCGACGGTCCTGACGGCCTATGGCGGCTTCGCCATCACCAACGCACCCGCGTACTCCTCGGCCACGGTGGCGTTCTGCGAGGCCGGCGGCGTCTGGGCCGTCGCCGGCATCCGGGGCGGTGGCGAGTACGGAGAGGACTGGCACCGGGCCGGCATGCTGGCCAACAAGCAGCAGGTGTTCGACGACTTCCACGCCGCGGCGGACTGGTTGGTGGCCGATGGCCGGACCAGCCGCGACCGCCTCGCCATCCGGGGCGGGTCGAACGGCGGCCTTCTCGTGGGCGCCGCCGTCACCCAGCGCCCGGATCTCTGCCGCGCCGCGGTCTGCATGGTCCCGCTCCTGGACATGCTCCGCTACCACCGATTCCTCATCGGTGCGCTCTGGGTCCCCGAGTACGGCGACCCCGACGACCCCGAGCAGTTCCGGGTGATCGCCGGCTACTCGCCGTACCACCACGTCGCCGACGGGACGGCGTACCC
>DATLFW010000184.1:0-2612 GCA_035540775.1 Acidimicrobiia bacterium | reverse complement strand
GACCGCGGCCAACGATATCGACGGCCCGTTCGCCGTCGTCAACGCCGACGACTTCTACGGCGCCCACTCCTTCGAGCTGCTCGGCAAGGAGCTGCCCGCCGGGGTCGACCACGTGCTCATCGCCTTCCGCCTCGACGAGTCGCTGTCCGAGAACGGCGGGGTGTCTCGGGGCATCTGCACGGTCGAGGACGGCATGCTGGCGTCGATCACCGAGATGCACGGGATCGAAAGGACCGACGGGACGATCCGGAATGAGGACGGTGTCGAGCTGAACGGCAGTGAACTGATCTCCGCCAATCTCTGGGGCTTCCAACCGTCGTTCCGGCGCGCCCTTTCCGGAGAGTTCGAGCGCTTCCTGCTCGACCATGGCGACGACGCGGACGCAGAGTTCCGTATCGGCGACGCGGTGGACAGCCTGAGGACCTACGGCAACGAGCGGGTGCGCGTCGTACCGACCACCGACCGGTTCATCGGCGTCACGTTCTCCGAGGATCTGCCGCGAGTCCAGGCCGACATCGCCAGCATGATCGAGTCCGGCGCCTACCCGGGGCAGCTCTGGGACTGACCCCCCGGACGGTCGGCTAGCTCTCCGCCGGCGCCCGCCGGCGCAGCGGTGGGACGACGGTGGGAGGTTTCCGTCGGGGCGGCAGCTCGGTCAGGAGCTCGGTGGTCGCCGAGGCGACCCTTTCGATGGCCCGTTCGACCGCGGGGTTGGCCATCTGCCCGGCGGTACTGACGGCGGCCACCTTGCGCACGTACTGACGGGCGGCCGACTGGACTTCCTCCTCCGTCGCGGGCGGCTCGAGGCCGCGGAGAGGGGTGATGTTCCGGCACATGCCTCGACGATAGGCCGAACGGCCGCGACGACGTCATCGGCGCGGTCAGCGCCTCGCCGACGTCGCACCCTGCTTCAGATCCGGCGGCGGATGGGGTGGTCCTCCGGGACCTCGACGAGGCGCAGCTCGTTGCCTTCCGGGTCGCGGACCCAGCTCTCGACAAGGCCCCAGGGCATCGTCTCGACGGCCTTGACCACCTCCACGCCGGCGTCGTGAAGGCGCTGTTGTTCAGCGCGCGCCTCTCTGACCTGAAGCCAGAGCGTGATCGACGGCGACGAAGTGGCGCCCCGTGCGATCTCGAGGAAGCCGCCGCCGAGGAAGAACACGGCCCCGAGGACCTCCTCACTCGGCCCGTACTCGCGATACACGTGAAGGCCCACGGTCTCCGCGTAGAACCGCCGGAGCGCCTCGAAGTTGGCGGACCGGTAGAGCACCCGACTCGAAAGCACCTCCACCGCCCCATCCTCGCAGCCGCGCCGGCGATGGATCACACAGCCGATCCGCAGCACGGCGCGGCTCGGTGGGCGCGGCAACGGTAGGCTTCTTTCGCGGTCGGTGGAGAGCCGGCGCGAGGCGGAAGGAGCCCGTGATGGCGGCGCAGCAGCTGACTCCAGGGACGATCGTCGTCACCGGCGTGGAGGTGTCGAGCGGCGCCGGCGCAGTGTTCCGGATCGACCCGGCGAGGGGCACGGAAGCCAAACTGTCCTCGGCCGGCGACTTCGCCACCCCCGTCGGGGTTGCCATCGACGGTGACGGCATGCTCCTCATCGCCGACGCCGACGCGTTCGGCGGCCGTGGTGGAGTGATCCGAGTCGATCCCGTCAAGAAGAAGCAGGCCATGGTGTCGTCGGGCGGCTCGTTCGCCAACCCGTTCGACATCGCCGTCGACGCCCGCGGCGACATCTTCGTCGTCGACCCGCACGCCTCAGGCGTCGGTGGAGTCCTCCGAGTCGACCGCGCCACCGGCGAACAGACCATGGTGTCCTCGGGCGAGGAGCCCGGCGCTGCCTCTCCTCGTGAGGTCGGCATCGCCCTCGAGAAGGCCGGGCGGATCCTCGTCGTCGAGCAGGCGCTCTCCGGCGGCATGGGCGGGGGGCGGGTCACCCGGATCACGGTGAAGACCGGCGCCCGCAAGGTCGTGTCGTCGGGAGGGTCGTTCATGAGCGCGGCCGGCGTGGCCGTAGAGGAGAACGGCAGCATCCTGGTCGCCGATGCCAACGCCTTCGGTGGGAGCGGCGGCGTCATCCGGGTCAATCCCAGGAACGGCAAGCAGACGACGGTGTCGTCGGGCGGTTCCTTCGTCAGCCCACTCGGCATCGCCGTCGACGCCGACGGGAACATCCTGGTCGCCGACTCGGACGCGTTCGGCGGCAAGGGCGGTGTGATACGGGTCGACCCGGAGACCGGCGAGCAGACCAAGGTTTCCTCCGGCAAGAAGTTCGTTGGCCACCGGAGGCTCGCGGTGGTCCCTCCTTCAGCCTGACGGAGCGTTCGTTCGGCTCAGAGGGCGTCGAACGGCGCGGCGTAAGCCACCGCGCCCGTGAACGCCCGGCGGTGGACCTCGTCGATGGGCTCGAGATCGGCGGGGACCTCGCGACGGATCAGCACGCTCAGCACGGTATGAGCTCGAGCGCCTCGTGCTCCAGCGTTTTTGCCGTCGACAGCCTGCCGCCTGCAGGGCCGCAGTACGTCCCGTGGGTGGGGGCGACGTCGGCGTAGTCCCGGCCGACGGCCACGGTCAGGTAGGTGTGGCCGGCCCGGCGGTCGTTGGTGGGG
>DATLFW010000183.1:0-3090 GCA_035540775.1 Acidimicrobiia bacterium | reverse complement strand
ACGCGATCGAGGGGATGGAACGGGCGACGTCGGCCGTCGAAGACCTCGACGCGCCGGGCCTGCTCGCCGAGCTGGTCGGCTAGGGAAGGATGCCGGTCGGGACGGGGATCCCCCGGCCCTCGAGGGCGGCGACGTAGTGGTTGTAGAGGCCCTGGGCGTCCTCGACCCACCAGGGACGATCGTCGTCGTCGAGCAGCACCAGGCCGCCCTGGATGACGAACATCACGACGGCGGGCTCGGTCGCGTCGGCCGGCACCTCGAGGGTGTGGGTCGACCCGGGCGGCTCGTATGCGTAGGAGCCCGCCTCGGCCCACCAGTCGTACTCCTGGTAGTGCCACCGCCCCTGCATGGTGTACGCGTGCACCTCGCCGAAGTGTTGATGGCGCGGGAGGACGGTGCCGGGGGCGAAGCGGGTGATGATCGTGTAGGTGCCGCTGGCACCGCCGCGCCGGAGGTACTTGATCTCGATGCCCTCGGAGAGCTCGGCCCACGGCACGTCGTCGGTGGGCAGGGCCGTCGTGTCGGTGTTGACGAGGGGCAAGGTCATGGCCGTCTCCTTCGCTGGCGCGCCCCCGATTCTCCCCCGCCCCGGCTTCTGGGTGCAGTTCGCGCTGCATCGGCGGCTCCACTGAACCCAGAAGCCGGACGGGGTGCGGGTAGCGTCGGCATCCGTGACCGATCTCCCGCACGACGCGCTCGTCTCGGGCCGCGGCCTCACCAAGACCTTCGGGTCACGGGTGGCCGTCGACGGGATCGACTTCGACGTGCGCCGGGGCGAGGCGTTCGGGTTCCTCGGCCCCAACGGCGCCGGCAAGACGTCGACCATGCGGATGATCGGAGCCGTCTCCCCCGTGTCCTCGGGCACGCTCCGGGTGCTCGGGATGGACCCCGCTGTCGACGGCTCCAAGATCCGGTCCCGCCTCGGCGTGGTGCCCCAGGAGGACAACCTCGACACCGAGCTGACGGTCTGGGACAACCTCCTCATTTACGGCCGCTACTTCGACCTTCCCCGCCCACTGATCCGGGAACGGGCCGAGGAGCTCCTCGAGTTCGTCCAGCTCTCCGACCGCCGTGACGACCGCGTCGACCCGCTCTCGGGCGGGATGAAGCGCCGGCTCGCCATCGCCCGGGCGCTCGTCAACCAGCCCGACCTCATCCTCCTCGACGAGCCCACCACCGGCCTCGACCCGCAGGCCCGCCACCTGGTGTGGGACCGCCTCTACCGGTTGAAGCGCGAGGGCGTCACCTTCGTCCTCACCACGCACTACATGGACGAGGCCGAGCAGCTCTGTGACCGCCTGGTGATCATGGACCGGGCCCGGATCGTCGCCGAGGGGTCGCCCCGCGACCTCATCGCCCGCCACTCGACTCGAGAGGTGGTCGAGGTGCGCTTCGCCACGCACGACCAGCAGGTCGCAGCGCTCGACGACCTCAAGGGGCTGACCGATCGGGTGGAGGTTCTCGCCGACCGGGTCCTGCTGTACGCGGCCGACGGCGACGGCGTGGCGTCCCGGGCCGGCGACCTCGACCCCGCCCCGTCGTCGGTCCTCGTACGCCGCAGCACGCTCGAGGACGTCTTCCTCATCCTCACCGGCCGCACGCTCGAAGACTGATGCGCGCCCCCGCCTTCGCCCGGGTGGTCGAACGAGAGATGCGGGTGTTCCGCCGCCTCTGGCGCGGCACGGCCTTCTCGGGCCTCGTCACCCCGCTCCTTTACCTCGGCGCCATGGGGTTCGGGCTCGGCGGCCTCGTCGACGAACGGACCGGCGACGTCGACGGCCTCAGCTACCTCGTCTTCGTCACACCCGGCCTCCTCGCCGCCAGCGCCATGCAGACGGCCGCCAACAACTCGCTGTGGCCCGTCATGGCGGGCACGAAGTGGATCCGGTCGTACCACGCGATGGTGGCCAGCCCTCTCTCTCCCGGCGACGTCTACGGCGGGTTCGTGGTCTGGAACTCCATGCGCACGTCGCTCTACTCCGGCTCGTTCCTCGTCGTGGCAGCGGCGTTGGGCGGGGTGACGTCGTTCTGGGCCGTCGTCGCCCTGCCGTTCGCCGTCCTCACCGGCGCCGCCTTCGCCGCACCCCTCGGCGCCTTTGCCGCGTCCCGCGACACCGACCAGTCGTTCCCTCTCATCGTGCGGCTGGGAATCATGCCCCTCTTCCTCTTTTCGGGGACGTTCTTCCCGCTCGACCTCCTCCCCGGCTGGTTGGCGACGCTGGCGGTGATCTCCCCGCTCTGGCACGGCGCAGAACTGTGCCGGGCGGCCACGACGGGCTCGCTCGCACTCGGGCCCGCCGCCGTCCACGTCGCCGTCCTGGCCGCCGTGATCGCCGTCGCCTGGCGCTTCGGTACCCGCTCCTTCACCCGGAAGCTGACGCCGTGATCTCGCTGCTCGGCCTGGGGCGCGCAGCCCGGATCGTGGAGCGCAACGCCGTCGCCTACCGGCGGGCGTGGTTCGTGGTCTTGAGCGTGCTCGCCGAGCCCGTCCTCTATCTGCTCTCCATCGGAATCGGCGTGGGCGAACTCGTCGGGGAGTTGCCCGGTCCGGACGGGCCGGTGAGCTACGAGACGTTCGTCGCCCCCGGGATGATGGCGGCCGTCGCCATGAACGGCGCCGTCATCGAGACGACGTTCAACTTCTTCTTCCGGTTCAAGTACATGCGGTCGTACGACGCGGCCCTGGCGACGCCGCTGACGCCACGCGACGTCGCGGTGGGCGAACTGACGACGGCCTTGTTGCGAGGGGCGTTCTACGCCGCGGCGTTCCTCACGACGATGGCGCTCATGGGATTGGTGGAGTCGTGGTGGGGGATCCTGGCCGTCCCCGGCGCCCTGCTCATCGGGTTCGGCTTCGCCGGAGTGGGGTTGGCGGCCACTACGTGGATGCGGTCGTTCGTCGACTTCGACTACATCAACCTGGCCCTGGTGCCGCTGTTCCTCTTCTCGGCGACGTTCTTCCCGCTCGACCGGTACCCCGACCTGATCCAGTGGGTGGTGCGCGCGACGCCGCTCTACCAGGGCGTCGCCATCGAGCGGTCGCTGATGCTGGGCGACATCCCCTGGGCGCTGCTCGGCCACGCCGCGTAT
>DATLFW010000182.1:0-8766 GCA_035540775.1 Acidimicrobiia bacterium | reverse complement strand
GTCCAGGCAGCCGCCGGCGTGCTGCGGCATGGCGTCGACGTCCCCGGCCTCGCCGTCGCCATCCACAAGGCCATCCCGGCGGAAGCGGGGCTCGGCGGCGGATCGGCGGACGCCGCCGCCGTCCTCGTCGCCCTCCAGCACCTGCTCGACGATGCACCGAGCGACGAGGCGATGCTCGAGATCGCCGCTGCCATCGGGTCCGACGTTCCGGCGTGCTTCATGGGGGGACTGATGCGCATGACCGGGCGGGGCGAGGACGTGAAGCAGCTGACCCCCGTCGACGGCTGGGTGGCGGTGGTCGCGGTACCGAGCACCCGCCTCTCGACGGCGACCGTCTACCGGGCGTGGAGCGACCTCCCGGCGGGAACGCGCCCACGAGAGATCGAGGCTCCGGCGGCGCTGCGCGACCTCGCCGACGTGCTCGTCAACGACCTCGAGCCGGCTGCTCTGCTCGTCGACCCCGAGCTCGCTCGGTTCCGCGACGCCGTTCGCGACGCGGCAGGTGTGGAGCCGTTGCTCGCCGGGAGCGGATCGGCCTACGTCGTCGTCGTGGACGCGTCCATCGGTTCCGAGGTGATGGCGGCGTCCATTTCTGCGGCCCTGGCCGCCGACGGTTTCGCGCCGCGCCTCGTGGCCGCCGGCGCTCCCGCCCAGCGGGGCGTCGACCTCCTCGGGGAGGGGTGAACGAGTCGGCGGGACGCCGGGGTATCGTCAGGTTCCCGTCGGGGGTGGTGTAACGGCAGCACGGGGTCCTTTGGAGTCCCAAGTCGAGGTTCGAAACCTCGCCCCCGAGCGCAGGGGCCCACCGCCGGGCAACACCGGTTCGCCCGGGTGGCCGGTGGTGGGACAATGAGGGTGATCGACGCGAGGAGCGCCGGATGGAGCGGATGGGCAATCGCAGGATGGCGACCCGATGACGTACCGGCCCTTCGCCGCCGTCGTCCTCGCCGGCGGCGAGGGCACCCGCATGCGGTCGGAGACGCCGAAGGTGCTGCACGAGGTGTGTGGTCGACCCATGGTGCTCCACGTGGTCGACGCCCTCTCCGAACTCCCGCTCGAACGGATCGTGGTCGTGGTCGGCTACGAGGCGGAGCAGGTCACCAAGACCCTCCAGGAGCAAGTCGTCTCCGAGGTCCCGATCGAGTTCGTCGAACAGCGCGAGCAGCGCGGAACGGGTGACGCCGTCTCGGCTGCCCTCACCGCCTTCGACGACGACGCCGAGGTGGAGGACGACATCATGGTCCTCCCCGGCGACCAGATCCTGTTGCTCCCCGAGACGCTCGCCCGCCTGGCATCGGAGCACCGGGCGGCCGACGCTGCCGCCACCGTGCTGACCGCCCACGTCGACGATCCCACCGGATATGGGCGGATCGTGCGGGGCAAGGACGACCGGGTCGATCGCATCGTCGAGCACGCCGACGCCGACCCGGAGATCCGGGCCGTCGACGAGGTGAACACCTCGGTCTACTGCTTCCGGCGCAACCTGCTGGCGCCTGCGCTGCGCCGGCTCTCCCCCGAGAACGTGCAGGGCGAGTACTACCTGACCGACGCCGTCGAGGTGCTCGCCGAGGCGGGGCACAAGGTCATCGGCGTCACGCTCGACGACCCGGCGGAGGCGCTCGGCGTGAACGACCGGGCGCAGTTGGCCGCCGCCGAGGCCGAACTCCGCCGCCGCATCAACCGCCGCTGGATGCAGGCCGGCGTGACCATGGTCGATTCGGAGCAGACGTACATCGACGCCACCGTCGACCTCGCTCCCGAGGTGCGGCTCCTTCCGGGGACCGTCCTCGAAGGGCGGACGAGCATCGGGCCCGGGGCGGTCGTCGGCCCGAACTGCCGTCTCGTCGACACCATGGTCGGACCGGGCGCCACCGTGAGCTACACGGTCGCGACGGAGTCGGAGATCGGCGAGGGTGCCACCGTCGGGCCCTTCGCCCACCTCCGTCCCGGCACCCGGCTCGGGACGGGCGTGAAGGTCGGCGCCTACGTCGAGACGAAGAATGCCGACGTGGGCGACGGTGCCAAGCTTCCGCACCTGTCGTACGTCGGTGACGCCGAGGTGGGAGAGGGTGCCAACGTCGGTGCCGGCACCATCACGGCGAACTACGACGGCAGTCTTCGCCAGAAGCACGCCACGAAGATCGGGCGCGACGCCAACACGGGGAGCAACTCGGTCCTCGTGGCTCCCGTCGAGATCGGCGACGGCGCCTACGTGGCGGCCGGTGCCGTGGTGACGCACGACGTGCCGCCGGGAGCCCTGGCCAAAGGCGTCCCGGCGGAGGTCGACGAAGGTTGGGTCGAGCGGCGCAAGCACGGCGCCGCAGGAGGCGACGCCGCGGCGGAAGGCAGCGCCCCGGAAGGCGACGACCCGGGCACAGGTGGCGGAGAGGGCTGACGGGAGAACCGATGGAACTGGTCACCAAGAAGAAGCTGATGCTCTTCTCCGGGCGGGCGAACGTCCCGCTCGCCGAGGAGATCGCCACGCACCTCGGTGTCCCGCTGGGTGAGGTCGAGCTGTCGACCTTCGCCAACGGCGAGATCTACTGCCGCTTCAAGGAGAGCATCCGGGGCGCGGACGTCTTCATCCTCCAGAGCCACAGCGAGCCCATCAACGACCACCTGATGGAGCAGCTGATCATGATCGACGCCGCCAAGCGGGCGTCCGCCAAGCGCATCACCGCCGTCTGTCCGTTCTACGGCTACGCCCGTCAGGATCGGAAGGCGGAGGGTCGTGAGCCGATCACGGCACGGCTCCTTGCCGACATGTTCACGGCAGCAGGCGTCGATCGGGTCGTCACCGTCGACCTCCACACCGGGCAGATCCAGGGCTTCTTCGACATGCCGGTCGACCACCTCCGGGCGATGCCGGTCCTCACCGAGTACCTGCTAGGGGTGATCGACGGCAACATCACGGTGGTGGCTCCCGACGCCGGTGGCGGCAAGTTGGCCCGCTACTTCGCCAACGAGCTGAACGCCGACATCGCCTTCATCGACAAGCGCCGCCCGGCGGGCACCCACAACGTCGCCCAGGCCATGGAGGTCGTCGGCGAGGTCGACGGGCGGACGTGTGTGATCGTCGACGACATGATCGACACGGCGGGTACGGTCACGAGCGCGGCGGAGTTGCTGGCAGAGCGGGGAGCGGTCGACGTTTACATCGCCGCGACCCACGCCCTGCTCTCCGACCCGGCCGTCGACCGGCTGAAGAACGCCCCCGTGCGCGAAGTCGTGGTCACGAACACCGTGCCCGTGCCCGACGACAAGCAGTTCGACACCCTCCGGGTGCTGTCGATCGCCGAGATCGTGGCCGACGCCCTCGACGCCGTCTTCGAGGACACCTCCGTCTCCGAAATCTTCCGTGGCCACAACCAGTAGTCGCAGGGCGCATTCTGTCTAGGCAGGGGCGTGCCGCCGAGCCGCCTCGGCGGCCACCTCCGCTCGCGTCGACACGCCGAGCTTGGCGAAGACGTGGGCCAGGTGGGTCTGCACCGTCCGGCGTGAGATGAAGAGGCGCTCGCCGATCTGGGGGTTCGTCAGCCCTTCCGCGACGAGTTCCACGACCTGGCGCTCAGTGGGGGTGAGGCTGGCCCACCCGTGGGTCGGCCGCTTTCGCTTGCCACGTCCTCGGCGGGTGTAGGCGACGAGGTCGTCCACGTCCAGCGCAGCGCCCTCGGCCCACGCGGCGGCGAGATCTCCGTCACCGAGGGCCTCCTGCAACCGTTCGACCTCGGCAGCAAGCGGCGTCGGATCCTCGTTCACTCGGAAGTATTCCGTGGCCGCCCGCCACGTACCGGCGGCACCGAGGAGCCGAGCGGCTTCCTCCAGGCGCCCCTGATCGGCGACGACCCCGGCAAGGGCCTCGACCGTCTCGAACAGCGGCGGGAGGAAGGACACTCGGTGGGTGAGGTCGAGCGCTTCGTGCAGCAGGTCTTCGGCGCCGTGGAGGTCACCGTCGAGTCGCGCGATGGTTCCGAGCGTCCGGAGCGCCCCGGACGTGGCGGTCACACTGTCGGTTTCGCGCCCGAGCTCGAGGGCCTCTGCCGCGTACCGGGCGGCGCCCTCCCGGTCGCGCCGGGCCAGGGCCAACTCCGCCTGCCGCTCACGGCAGATGGCGGCGAACCACCGCATCGGACTGCACTGGAACGCCGCCTCGATCTCTGCCGCTGCGACGTCGAGGTTGCCGCGTCCATGCTCGTACACCGCCATGGTGAATCGCATCGACGCCTCGCCCGCCGGGATGCGGTGGGCGAGGGCCAACGACATCCCCTCATCGCAGTGCTGGCGACCCTCGTCGATGCGGCCGCCGACGTGCGCCAGGGCGGCGAGGACCGAGCGCGTGAAGATTTCGACGTACGGGTCGCCGACCTCGATGGAAATTTCGAGGGCCTGGTCGAGGTGCCCGGTCGCCTCCTTGACCCGGCCTTCGAGCGTGTCGATCCACCCCATCGCGAAGCAGGCGTATGCAAGCGCCTGCGTCCCGGCGGTGGCGCTCAGGACATCCAGGGCCTCTTCCACGAGGGGGCGAGCCCGGAACGCCTGGCTGGTGTCGGCATACGACCACCCGAGGAGGGCGGAGTTCAGGCCTCGGAACATCACGTCCGGAGTCTCTCGAAGGAGGGCGTCGGCCTCTTCGAAGTCGGCCCACGCTCCGGAGCGATCGCCCTCACCCCAGCACCGCACCCAGGCCCGGAAGTGCAGTGCCCGACCGAGAGTGGCCGGGTCGGCGAGCCGTCGGGCCATGGCGATCGCCTCGTCGGCGTACTCGCGCGCCTTCGGCATGTCGCCGCCCTTGTAGGCGGCCATGCACAAGGCGACGAGTGCGTCGGCCCGACTTCCGCTGTCGCCCGCATGGCGAAGCGTGCCCTCCAGCCGGGCGCGCCCGATCCCGAGGTCACCCCGGACGAAGAGGTATGGCGTGAGCATCCCGACCAGTGTGAGGCCCTGCTCGGGATGCGCCGACTCCGGACTCCAGTCGAGCGCCGCTCTCAGGTTGTCCACTTCGCCGTCGATGGCGCGTAGCCAGGTGAGGGATTCGCCTGCCTGCATGCCCGCGACGGCCCGTTCCACGAACGACACCGAGAACTCGAGATGCCGGTCCCGCACCGCGCTCGCTTCACCGGACGCGCTCAATCGGTGCCGGCCGTAATCGCGGATCGTCTCGAGCAGTCGGTACCGCGTCGCCGCGCCAGCCGTTTCGGCGACCTGCACGAGTGAGCGGTCCACCAGATGGCTCACGAGGTCGAGGACGTCTTCCGATGCGACGCTGTCGCCCGCACACACGGCCTCGGCGGCTTGGAGCGTGAAGGTGCCCGGGAAGACAGAGAGGCGCCGAAACACAGCCTGTTCTGCGAGGGAGAGCAGGTCATGGCTCCAGGCGACCGATCCCTCGAGGGTCCGCTGGCGGGGAAGTGCCGACCGCCCGCCCCCGGTGAGCAGCCGAAACCGGTCGGCCAGACCCTCGGCGATCTGAGTCGCCGTGAGAGCCCGAATCCGCGACGCCGCCAGTTCGATGGCGAGGGGGATGCCGTCGAGACGCGTGCAGACCTCTGCCACCGACCGCTCGATGTCGTCGCTCAGGACGAAGGCCGGGAGGAGCGACGATGCTCGATCGACGAAGAGCCGTACCGCTTCGCTTGATTCGATGTCGCCGTCCGGAAGCGAGAGCGGCGGCACCGGCCACGTCGTCTCCCCCGGGACACCGAGGAGCTCCCGGCTCGTCGCCAGCACGGTCGCCCGCGGGCAGCCCTCGGTGAGGCGGACGGTCAACTCGGCCGACGCTGCGATGAGGTGCTCGCAGTTGTCGAGGACGACCAGCGTCTGCCCCGCCGCCAGGTGCGACACGACGGCGTCGACGGTGGCATCGGGAGACGGTGCGGCGATGCCGAGCGCCGTCGCCAGCGTGGTCCCCACCAGGGATCCGTCTGCGAGCGGGGCCAGGTCCACCCACCACACGCCGTCGGCAAACCGGTGAGCGGCGGCGCGGGCCACCTCCACGGCGAGGCGCGTCTTGCCGCACCCTCCTGCCCCCGTCAGCGTCACGAGCCGGCGTTCGGCGACGAGGGCCGTTACCTCGGCGACCTCGCGCTCGCGCCCGACGAACGAGGTGATGGGCGCGGGGACGTTCCCGAGACGGGCCGAGGCGGAGGCGAGGGGCGGGAATTCCCGGCGCAGCTCGGGATGCGAGAGCTGCCAGACGTGTTCGGGTCGGCGCAGGTCGCGAAGTTGGTGGACCCCGGCGTCGAGGAAACCGATGTCGGTGGTTCCGTCGGCAAGCAGCTCGTAGGTCGCCTGCGAGACCAATACCTGTCCACCGTGGGCGAGCGAGCGCAGGCGGGCGCCGCGGTGAAGCACCGACCCCTGGTACGTGCCGTCCGGTCGCACGTGGGCCTCGCCGGTGTGGAGCGCGATGCGAATGCGGATGTCCACGTCGCCCGGCCATGGCTCGCTCGCCAGGCGACGCTGGAGATCGACGGCACAAGCAGCGGCGTCAGACGCCCGCACGAAGACGGAGACCGAACTGTCGCCCTCGCCCTGCTCGACCGGCATGATGCCCCCGTGCTCCGCAGTCGCCTCGGCGATGATCTCCAGCCGCCGAGTCAGCACCGCGGCCGCCACGTCGGGATGACCCTCCCACAGCCGGGTGGAGCCCTCCACATCGGTCATCAGGAACGTGACCGTGCCGGCCGGGTGTCCCGACTGTCCATCTCCAGCCACCCCGGCACCGCCCCGTTCGTTCACGAGCGCCCCTTCGCTGGACTTCGCACCATCCTTGCACCGTGCGCGGTGGCAACATCCGCCAGATGGCGGATGTTCGCGGCGCTCTGCCCATCCACACTCACGCCATGACACGAGCAAACGAATTGACGATGCCGTTCGTCGAGATGACAGCGGCGCAGTTCCAGGCGCACCTCGACACGAGGAGCGTGAACACCCACGACCCCGACGCGGTTGCCGCGTGGTTTGCGGACGACGCCGTCCAGCGGAGAGTGGCGACGGGGGAGGTCGCCAAAGGCCGAGAGGAGATCCGTGCGGCGGTCGCGGAGACGTTCGGCGTCTTGCCCGACCTGCGGATCGAGGTGCACGACGCCTTCGCGACAGGGAACCGGATGTGCGTCCAGGGCGTTCTCACCGGAACCCATCGAGGCGAATGGATGGGAATTCCGCCGACGGATCGAGCAATCGAGGTGGAGACGTGCCTCGTCTTCCGATTCAACGAGGACGGCCTCGTGGCCGAGGAGACGATCTACGGCGACTCCGCCACTGTGCTGAGCCAACTCGGCCTTCTCGCGGGCGCATGAGCAGGACGCGGCTCCTCGCGATCCTGGCGGCGTTGCTTCCGATGGCACCGTCGGGCGCGGGCACGCCGCGTTTCGCGGAACGCGATGCGGCGCTCCTCGAGGGATGCCGGGAGCGGTTCGTCATCGTGGCGGGCGACCCACAGCTGGTGCGAGCGCGGGTCCCGACCGAGTTCGAGCTCGCCACCAACGCCGCCGGGCGCCCCCTCCTTTACGCCTCGGCCATCCGGTGCGAGCGGTACACCGTGGGTGCATCGAGCGCTCCGACGACGGCGGCCGCATTCGCCGCCATGGTCCGTTCGCCCGACGGGGTCGGCTGCGCATCGGAATGGCCGGTGGTGGGGGACGTCAAGGGCGACGCCCTGAGTTGCAACCTGTACGTCCTGTTCGCCGCCTACGACAATCCGTCCGTCGTGTCGTGGCTTCGCGCTGGCACGCCCGACCTGCCGGTCCACCACGTGGCCGACCTCCGATTCGACGAAGGGGTCGTCGAACCGAGTCGGCTCGGGGTGCCGCTCCGGTTCCGTGCGGGCCGGCCGTCGCCGTCGCCGTTCGACATCGAGGCTGTCGTCCGGGAGCGACCCGTCACGGCACCCTTCACGGCGACGTTCTGGGCTCGCACGAGAGCCGGGACGGTCCGCATCCGCTTCGAGAGTGACGCCCTCGCCCTCGGTGACGCAGACGGCGTGCTGCGCCCGATGCCAGGAACGGAGATGGCCCGCGTCATCGGAACCGATGTACCCGCCAGCGAGGCACCCTTTCGTGTGATGGCCGGGAACCGGTGGGAGATGGGCTCGCTCACCAAGACCGTGATCTGATCCCCGAAGGGGTGAGAACCTTGGCTCGGCCGTCGTCTCGAGAGGGGCGGCTTGGCGCAGGGGGTCGTCTCGGCCCACAATGGAGCCCTTCACCGGCGCCATCCCGTTCTCCGGCGCGCGGTCCACGAGACGCACAGGAGCGCTCACCATGGCTGAGCAGATCACGCTGGTCGCGCAGGCGCGCGACGACAAGGGCACCCGCGAGTCGCGCCGCCTCCGGCGGGCCGGTCGGCTGCCGGCCGTCGTGTACGGCCTCGACCAGGACGCCCAGACCGTCACCATCGACGCCAACGAGCTCGTCCGCCTGCTCCACCGGGCCGGCAACAACGCGCTCATCAACCTCGAGGTCGAGGGGTCGGGGCAGCTGACGCTGGCCCGTGAGATCCAGCGCCACCCGGTGCGGGGGGAGATCACCCACGTCGACTTCGTGCGGATCCGGGCCGACCAGCCCGTCCAGGCGAACGTGCCCGTCCGCCTCGAGGGCGAGCCGGAAGGCGCCCGCGAGGGCGGCGTCCTCGAGCACGTTCTCTTCGAAGTGGTGATCTCGGCCAAGCCCGCCGACATCCCCCAGGAACTGGCCCTCGACGTGAGCGGCCTCAATGTCGGCGAGAACCTGCGGGCTGCCGACGTGCCGCTCCCTGACGGCGTCGAAC
>DATLFW010000181.1:0-2345 GCA_035540775.1 Acidimicrobiia bacterium | reverse complement strand
GAGCCGAGCGCCACCGTGTTCCGGCGTGTCCATCCCGACGAGCAGGATCTCCTCGCCGCCGAGATTGCGGCGGCCGTCGAGGCCGGTGTCCGGGTCGACTTCACGCACCGGGTCATCCTCGACGACGGGTCGACGCGGTGGATCGAAGGGCGCGGCGGTCCGGTCCGCGACGCCACCGGGGAGGTGCGCGCGATCACCGGCGTCGCCGGCGACGTCACCCTGAAGCGCCTCTCCGAGCTGCAGGCCGAGGGCGAGCGCGCCCGCCTGCAACTGGCGCTGGCAGCCGGCGGCATGGGGATGTGGGAGTGGGACCCGGGGACGGGCGCCGCGCAGTGGAGCGACCCCCTGGGGGGTGAGCCCACCGAATCGTCGTTGGAGGCGTGGCTGGAGCGCGTCCATCCCGACGACCGCAACCGGGTCGCCAACGTCTTCAAGGATGCCGTGCGGATGCGGAGCGAGTTCGTGCACGAGTACCGCATCACCGACCGCGACGGAGCCGTGCGGTGGATCGAGGCGCGCGGCCGCCCTGTCGTGGCCGCCGACGGAAACCTGCGCGTCGTCGGTGTCGCGTCCGACGTCTCGAACCGGAAGGCGCAAGAGGCGCGCGTCCGGCGCAAGAGCCGCCTGCTCGAGACCCTCAACGAGGTGGGGCGAGCCATCACCGCCCGCCTGGATCTCGACGAGGTCGTGCAGATGGTGACCGACGCCGGCCGCGTCCTCACTGGGGCCCGTTTCGCCGTCTTCCTCCACAACGCCGAAGACGGCGAGGGCGGCTACGACGTCAGCGCCTTGTCCGGTCTCCACCCCGGCCAGGTGGCGTCACTGGGGCGGCCGCGGCGAACGGGCGTCTTCGAGGCGACGCTGCGCGAACAGCGCACCGTCCGGGTGGCCGACATCACCGCCGATCACCGGTTCGGACAGAACGCGCCCATCCACGGCCTGCCCGCGGGGCATCCTCCGGTCCGCAGTTACCTCGGCGTGCCGGTCCTCGGCGGCGACGGCGAGGTCTTCGGTGCGCTCCTGTTCGGACACCCGGCGCCCGATCGCTTCGACGAGCCGTCGGAAGCCCTCGCCACCGGACTCGCGGCCCAGGCCGCCGTGGCCATCGAGAACGCCCGTCTCTACGCCGCGGCCAAGCGCGAGATCGGGGCCCGGCGACAGGCGCTGGAGGAACGCGACCGGGTCGTCCACGAGTTGCAGCGCAGCCTGCTGCCCCCGAACCTCCCCTCCGGACCTGGCATCACCTTCGGCGCCCATTTCCGTTCGGGGTCGGGCCCGGTCGGCGGCGACTTCTACGACGCCTTCCCGCTCGGCGAGGTCGACTGGGGGATCGTCGTGGGCGACGTGTGCGGGAAGGGGAACGAGGCGGCCGCCGTGACCGCCCTCGCCCGCCACACCGTCAGGATGGCCGCGGTGATGGCGCCCGAGCCCGAGCGGGTGCTCGACCTCCTCAACGATGCCCTCCTGCGCGACGACTCCGATCGCTTCTGCGCCGCGTCCTTCGCCCGCCTGCACGTCGAGGCCGATTCCGTGGTCGGCGTCCTGAGCCTCGCCGGTCACCCGCCGGCGCGGATCGTCCGCCGCGACGGCGATGTCGTCACCATCCCGTCCACGACCGGGATGGTGCTTGGCATCGTCGACGAACCGCCGATCGGCTCGGCGCCCGTCCGCCTCGACCCCGGCGACGTGCTCGTGGTGTGCACCGACGGCGTCACCGAGGCGCCGGGAGACACCGAACGCTTCGGCGACGACCGGCTCGACGCCCTCCTGGCGTCGTCGGCCGGGCGGAGTGCGCAGGAGGTCGCCGACGCGGTGGTGGCCGCCGTCGACGACTTCGAGGTGGGTGCCGGTCGTGACGACGTCGCCGTACTCGTCGTCGGTGTGCCTCTTGGCGACGTTTGACCGGTTGGCGGTGGCGCGCGCGTCGTTCGCGTGGCACGATCCGGCTCTCGATGTGACACCGGTCACGGCACGGCACGGACGCGCACGACGGAACCTCACCACAACCCGGGAGGGCTCGACTGGGACCCTCAGGCGCTCGCGAGCGAGTTGAGCGAACTCGTCGCGAGCCGGCTCACCTTCCGCGACGCCGTGCCCGCCCTCCTCTCCACGCTCGTCGCCACCGTCGGCTGGCCGGTGGCCGTGTTGTGGATGGTGGATCCGACGCGGGGACGGCTCCGCTGTACCGAGGTCGTCACCGCGCGGAGCGGCATGGCCAAGCGCTTCGAGCGCCGGTGCCGCACCGTCTCGTTCAAGGAGGGTGACGGAATCCCTGGGCGGGCGTGGCGCAGCCGTGTCCCGGTGCTCGTGGATCGCCACGTCGACGACCGCCGGTGGGACGACGC
>DATLFW010000180.1:0-3192 GCA_035540775.1 Acidimicrobiia bacterium | reverse complement strand
CATGATCCCCGGCTGCGCCGAGGTAGGCGGACACGGTCACCTCGGCCGGCCGCGCGGCGGCGTCGGCGACACCGGGGGCGAGGAGGCGCGTGAGCTCGGGCGGGCGGAAGACGCGATTGAGGTACCGATCGAAATAGCCCTGGGCGGCCTGCTCCTCGGGAAGGCCGGTGAGGTCTCGGACCGAACGGGGGAGATTGGCTCCGGTGAGGGCGTCGGCGAGAAAGCCGTTCACCACCGGGGGACCAAGCCGTTCGTCGAGCGGTGTGTCTACGGCGAGCACCCACGCCGCATCGAGGGTGACCTGCCCTTCGACGCGGTCGACCCCGGCGGGCCCGAGCCTCGACAGGTAGTCGGCGCCCACCGGCTCGACATGGTGCGGGAGACCGAGCGCGCGTGCCACGGCGCGAGCGGACGTCACGTCGTGCGCATGCGCGTGCCCGATGGTGACGGCCGTCGTGGGGCGGTCGGGGTCGAGACGCCGGATCATGCCCGCCAGGACACGGCTGTCGAGACCGCCCGTGAGTTGAATGACGAGTTCCTCATCCTGCGGCACGCCCGCAAGCGCCCGGGCCACGGCGCGCTCGACATGGCCTCCCAGCGCCTCAATGAGTTCGCCGTCGGAGCCCTCGAGGGTCGGAAGGACGGGACGACCACGGTTCGACGCGGCGCGAACGCGGCCGTCCTCGACGGTGAGGGAGGCCCCCGGCTCTGCGAGCCGCACGCCGTCGAGAAGGGTGCGTTCGCCCTGCAGGAACCCGAGCGTGAGGAGGTCAGCGGCGCCCTCGACGTCCACGGCCGAGGAGATTCCGCTGACGCGGGCGACGGCGTCGCCGCGGGTCGCGAGGGCGACGCGCCCGTCGGGGGCCTGCCGCCAGTGCAGGCGTCGCCACCCGCCCGCGTCGGTGACGGCATGGAGCGCGCGAAGGCGACGGTCCCACACCAGCGCCACGTAGGCGCCGTCGAACTCCGTCAGTGCCTGCGGGGACCGGCGGTCGGCGACGTCGACGAGACGGGCCGCCGGGGAGCGAAGGTCGCCGCGGTCGTGGACGTCGCCGTGGACGTGCCCGAACAACACGAGGACGAGGTCGCCGTGCCGCGCCACCGACTCGGTTCCGTCGCCGACCACGGCCGCCGCGAACCCCGGGACGGAGACACGCTCTTCCTTGTGCCACGGGCGGCGCGGAAGCGCCTCGGCCATCGCGTCGAGGTCCTCGGGGACCTGCCCACGGGGATCGACGAGGGCCACCAGTCCTGGCATCAGATTCGTACTCCGTGCGTGCGTTGGCGCCGCTTCGATCTCTTACCCCGTGCGCCCCCTTCGGATGTCGTCGTTCCCGAGACCTGACCGCAGGTACTCGACGACGGCGGCAACCTCCTCTTCGGACAGCACGGCCCCCCAGGACGGCATGCCGCCCCGACCGTTCACGATGACGGCCCGCACCGCGTCCGGGTCCCCGTGCGTCACGAACCGGTTTCCGGCCAGGGCGGGGAACACGTCCCCTCGACCCTCGCCGTCCCGTCCGTGGCATGCCGCACACAGGGTCGCGAACAGCTCGGCCCCGTCGGGCTCGGTCGAAGCGGCGATGTCGGCGCGCGCTCGCCACGCCGGCCCGTCCGCGTGGGTCGCTCGAGGCGGCGTCGCGCGTTCGTTGACTTCCATGCCGGCGGCTGCAACCAGCACGACGCAGGCACCGGCGAGCAGGCCGATGCCCGGCGACAAGAGGAGCCGCCTCACCCTCACGGAGTCGCCTCCGTGGCGCTTCGGGCGTGAAGACGTTCCACCACCGACCACGCCGATTCGATCGCGCCGGCCATCCAGGCGCGCATGTGGCTCAGGTGCTCACCGGCGAAGTACCAGCGACCGTCCGGCTCGGCGAGGCGCGGCGCGGGTCCACCGCTGTCGTGCGACGCCCAGGCCCCGAGGCTGTGGCGGTCGAGATGCCAGAAGACGGCGGCCTGGTGCTCCGCATAGCGGCGGAAGGCGCCCGGGTGCACTCGATCGCCGGCACCCAGCATCCACTCTGCAAGCTCGCCGTCGTCCATCGCGCTCGCCATGACGGCGTCGGCCCCCGAGAGGTAGAGCGCCTGCACGATTCCCTTCTCGCTCAGGAACCCATCGCTCGGGTACGAGATCACGAGATGGGGGCCGGCGTAGGAGTGACCGCCGTAGATGGCGTCGTCCTCTTCCCAGAAGCGCCGCCCCATCTGGATGCCCACCTTGGCGGCGGGCTCGTAGGTGATCGACGCCATGGCGGCCCGGGTCTCCGGGGAAACGTGCCCCGGGATGGTGAGGAACACGGATGCCGGGACCGTGAGGATGCCGAAGTCGGCTCGGACTTCCCGAGGGCGCTTGGAGTTGCCCGCTTCTGTGTACGCCACCACGACACCGTCCGCATCCTGTCCGAACTCGACGACCTCCGCCCCGAAGACCACCCGGGGCCCGAGGCGCTCCACGAAGGCGTCGGCGAGTCGCGCCATCCCACCCACCACCTCGAACATCGGGGCGTGGAACTCGGCCGACTCGAGCCCGTAGAGGAGGAGGTGGGGTACCTCCTCGATGACCTGCAAGACGTCGGCGAGTGAGCGTGGCGTTCCGGTTTCCGCGGCCTCCCACGCCGACGGTGGACGGTCGTAACCCCGGCGTGCCGACCGCACGTAGCGGTAGTCCCGGGGGCGCAGGCCGACCTCGCCCACGAGGTACTCGGCGAGTGCCACGGCATCGTCTCGGGTGAGGGACGCATCGAGCCATCCGGCGTCGGCGGCCTTGGCCACCAGTTCGGCGACATTGCCACGGAAGTCGGCGCGGAGTTGCCCGAGGCGGTACCGCCGACCACCGGCAGCCACCCAACCGCGCTCGTTGTCGTTGGCGAGAACCTGGACGGGGACGCCGAACCGGCGGAGGTAGTGGAACACCGGCGTGTGGTGGTGCGGGATTCGCCACGCGCCGGCATTGAAGGTCAGGCCTTCGTCGAAGGCGACCTGGGTGTTCGCTCGCCCCACGTGCTCGATGCGGCTCCCGCGTCGGAGCGTGCACACTCGCCCCCCGGGGCGCTCGCGGGCCTCCAGCACGATCGGCTCGTATCCCCGTTGCGCCAGCTCGTACGCGGCGGTGAGGCCCGCGATGCCTCCTCCCACGACGGCGACACGACGACCCTGGCCGGATCCGTCGAGCGCCGGGGGAGCGGCACGGGC
>DATLFW010000179.1:0-5073 GCA_035540775.1 Acidimicrobiia bacterium | reverse complement strand
CGCCGGGGCGGTCCTGCCCCTCGACCGGGGGTCCGGGGGGAAAGTCCTGCGGGGCGAGACGGGGCGCGGCGGATGGGCGCAGAGCGTCGCCGAGCGGGAGGCGGGCGTGGCGAGCGTGAGCGCGCCGATCGTCGACGCGTCGGGCGTGGTGGTGGCGGCCGTCGGGGTGAGCGGGCCGATCGAGCGGCTCGGGCCCGAGCCGGGGGAGCGCTACGGGGCGGCCGTGGTCGCAGCCGCCCGCGACATCGAGCGTCTCGCCGGCCTCACGTGAGGGGGCGGATCTCCAGGATCTCGACCTTCAAGGTGCCGACGGGGGCCTCGTACTCGACCGTCTCGCCGGCGCGGTGGCCGAGGAGGGCCTTGCCGAGCGGCGAACCCGTCGAGAGCACGTCGTAGGTGTCGTGCCGCTCCTCGATCGACCCCACCAGGTACTCGCTGGTGTCGCCCCCGATCGAGATGGTGACGACGGTGCCGGAGGCGACGACATCGCCCTCAGCCGCCTCCACGATCTGGGCGTTCTCCAAGATCTTCTCGAGCTGGCGGATCCGGGCCTCGTTCAGGCCCTGCTCGTTCTTCGCCGCGTCGTAGTCGGCGTTCTCGCGGATGTCGCCGTGCTCGCGAGCGCGTTCGATCCAGGCGGAGATCTGGGTGCGCTCGGTGGTCTTGCGCCGCTCCAGTTCTTCCACCAGTCGACGGTGGGCTTCTTCGGTCAGATGGGTCTGTGCGTCCTCGGTCACGAAGGGACAGCGTAGGACCATTGTCAAGGCCGTGAAGAGCGGCCGAATGCGGATTGACGGACCCTCCGTATCCATGGAATCCTTCGCATACCTATGGGAGCGGCGCAGCGCATCTTCGTCATCGTCATTCGCTAGCGGGAGCCGCACGTCGGCTTCCGCCCCTCGACCGTCCACGAAAGTGGACGGTTTTTCATGTTCAGGGATCGGATCGAACACATGACGCACCGGATCGGGATCATCAAGGGAGACGGCATCGGCCCCGAGGTGGTCGACGAGGCCCTGAAGGCCCTCGCGGCGACGGGCGTGGCGTACGAAACCGTCGAGTACGACCTCGGTGCCGACCGCTACCTCCGCACCGGTGAGGTCCTCCCCGATTCCGTCCTCGAGGAACTCGGCGGGCTCGACGCCGTCCTCCTCGGCGCCGTCGGCCATCCCGACGTGCCGCCCGGCGTGCTGGAACGGGGGCTGCTGCTGCGCCTCCGCTTCGAGCTCGACCTCTACGTGAACCTCCGCCCGGTGAAGCTGCTCCCCGGAGCGCCCACACCGCTCGCGGGCAAGGGTCCGGGCGACATCGACATGGTCGTGGTGCGGGAGAACACCGAGGGCGCCTACGTCGGCGAGGGGGGCGTTCTGCGCAAGGGAACGCCCAACGAGGTCGCCACCCAGGGTTCGGTCAACACCCGGACGGGTGTCGAGCGCTGCGTTCGCTACGCCTTCAACGTCGCCGGCCGCCGCCAGCGCCGCCACGTGACGCTCTGCCACAAGACGAACGTCCTGACCTGGGCGGGCGACTTGTGGTCGCGCACGACGAGGGAGGTGGCGGCCGAGTACCCGAACGTCACCTTCGACTACGTCCACGTCGACGCCGCCTGCCTCTACATGGTGGAGTCGCCCCAGCGCTTCGACGTGGTCGTCACCGACAACCTCTTCGGTGACATCCTCACCGACCTCGGCGCCGCCATCGCCGGCGGGATGGGGCTCGCCGCCAGCGGCAACATCAACCCCACCAAGTCGACGGCCAGCGTGTTCGAGCCCGTCCACGGATCGGCGCCCGACATCGCCGGCAAGGGGAAGGCGAACCCGCTGGCGGCCGTGCTCTCGGTCGCCATGCTCCTCGACCACGTCGGCGAGTACGAGGCGGCGGAGCGGGTCGAGGCGGCCGTTGGGGCCGTCCTCGAGAAGCTGGGCGGGACGACGGCCGACACCATGCAACACTCGACGTCGGAAGTCGGCGACCTGGTCGCCGAACGGATCACCGCCGGCTGAGGGCCGGCACATCGGGAGGGGCCGAGCGGCCCCGTGCTCAGGAGACAAACGGAATGCCACTCGACAAGGTCGAGAAGATCTGGATGGACGGCGAACTCGTCGACTGGGACGACGCCACCGTCCACGTCCTCACCCACACGCTCCACTACGGGTCGGGCGTCTTCGAGGGCATCCGCGCCTACGAGACGCCCGACGGCCCCGCCGTCTTCCGCCTGACCGAGCACATCGAGCGCCTGTGCCGCTCGGCGAAGATGCTGATGATCGAGGTGCCCTTCTCGGTGGAGCAGATGGTCGAGGGCGTCAAGGACACGGTGCGCGTCAACGGCGTGCAGAGCTGTTACATCCGCCCACTCGTCTACCTCGGGTACGGCGAGATGGGGCTCAACCCGCTCAACAGCCCGGTCAACGTCTCGATCGCCATCTGGCCCTGGGGCACCTACCTCGGCGACGAGGGCATCAAGCACGGCGTGCGCATGAAGATCTCGTCGTGGCGCCGGCAGGACCCCAACATCAACCCGCCGGCGTCGAAGAGCACCGGCATCTACGTCAACTCGATCCTCGCCAAGGTCGAGGCCATCAAGGCGGGATACGACGAGGCGATCCTGCTCAGCCCCGACGGCTACGTGTCGGAGTGCACGGGCGAGAACATCTTCATCGTGCGTGACCGCACCCTCGTGACGCCGCCGCTCTCGGCCGGGGCCCTCGACGGCCTCACCCGCGACTCGGTCATGACGATCGCCCGCGACCACGGCTACGAGGTGGTGGAGGAGAACCTGTTGCGGTCCGACCTCTACATCGCCGACGAGGCCTTCCTCACCGGCACGGCGGCCGAGGTGGTGCCGATCCGCGAGGTCGACGACCGCGTCATCGGCGAGCCGGGCGAGATCACCCGCAAGATCCAGGAGACCTACTTCGCCACCGTGCGGGGTGAGGTCGAGCAGTACAAGGGGTGGCTGGAGTATGTCAACGCCTGACGTCGTCGCCGACGCCGCCGCTCGCCGGGATCCGTCCTGGCCCGAGCGCGTCGAGATCTACGACACGACGCTGCGCGACGGCAGCCAGCGTGAAGGGCTCTCGCTCACCGTCGAAGACAAGCTGCGGATCGCCCAGCAGCTCGACGAACTGGGCGTGCACTACATCGAGGGTGGCTGGCCCGGGGCCAACCCCAAGGACGACGAGTTCTTCGCCCGTGCGCCGGGCGAGCTGAACCTGGCCCATGCGGAGCTGGTGGCGTTCGGATCGACCCGCCGCGCCGGGGTGGCGGCCGAGGACGACGACGTCCTGCGCAACCTGGTGAAGGCCAATACCCGCACCGTCTGCATCGTGGCCAAGTCGTGGGATTACCACGTCACCGAGGCCCTCAACACGAGCCTCGACGAGGCCGTCGCCATGGTGAGCGACTCGGTGGAGTTCCTGAAGGGGAAGGGGCTCGACGTCTTCCTCGACGCCGAGCACTTCTTCGATGGCTACAAGCGCAACCCGGAGTTCTCGTTGCGCGTGCTGGCTGCGGCCGTGGAGGCGGGGGCCGACCGCCTGGTGCTGTGCGACACCAACGGGGGCACGCTGCCGCACGAGGTCGAGACGATCGTGTCCGAGGTTCGGGCGGCGCTGCCGGAGGGCAAGATCGGCGGCCACTTCCACAACGACGCCGGGTGCGGGGTGGCCAATGCCCTCGCCGCCGTCCGCCAGGGCGCCGTGCAGGTGCAGGGGTGTATGAACGGCTACGGCGAGCGCACCGGCAACGCGAATCTCTGCTCGATCATCCCGAACCTCACCCTGAAGATGGGGGTGGAGACGATCCCGGCCGACCGCCTGGCGCGGCTGACGCCGATCTCCCACCACATCGCCGAGATCGTCAACATCACGCCCGACCCGCAGCAGCCGTACGTCGGTGCGTCGGCGTTTGCCCACAAGGCTGGCCTGCACACCAGCGCGATCGCCCGGGCGTCCGACGCCTACGAGCACGTTCCGGCCGACGCCGTCGGCAACCTCACCCGGTTCGTGGTGAGCGAGTTGGCCGGCCGCTCCACCGTGCAGCTGCGAGCGCAGGAGCTCGGGATCGAACTCGACGGCCGGGCGCTGGCCGAGGTGCTGGAGACGATCAAGAACCTCGAGTACCGGGGCTACCACTTCGAAGCAGCCGACGCGTCGTTCGAGCTGTTGCTGCGCGGCTCGACCGGCTGGCGGCAGGACTTCTTCCGCCTGGAGTCGTTCCGGGTGATCATGGAGAAGGAGGCCGACGGTGAAGTCCGCACCGAGGCCACCATCAAGCTCCACGCCGCCGGTGAACGCCTGATCGCGACGGCCGAGGGGAACGGCCCGGTGAACGCCCTCGACCGGGCCTTGCGGGAGGCGATCGGCCAGGCGCACCCCGCGCTCGCCGACATCCACCTCACCGACTACAAGGTCCGCGTCCTCGACACGCACAAGGCGACGGGCGCGGTGACTCGGGTGCTCATCGACTCCACCGACGGCGAGCGCACGTGGAGCACCATCGGGGTGTCGGAGAACATCATCGAGGCGTCGTGGCAGGCGCTCTCCGATTCGATCGTCTACGGCCTCAATTCGGCGGAGTCGGACCGGGGCGAGTGATCCACCTCTCGGAGCCGTACGCTCCCCGGCCGATCCGTTCGCTCGGGCTCCTCGAGGGCGACGGCTGGCGTCTCAAGACGTACGGCATCGCGTACCGGCGCGACACGCCTCGGCCCGACCTGGTGGGCGCCGCCTGCGACGCGGCGGCCCGCGTTCTGCCGCTTCCCGCCGCCGGCGACGGCCGGTACGGCGTCGGCTTCATGGGGGTGCACGACGGGCGGGGGCACTGCTTCGTGTTCGTCGACTGGTGGGCGTCCGAGAACGAACTGCACCACCACGTGTTCGTGTCGCCCGCGCACAACCCGGACGAGTTGGCGGAAGTGACCTCGACGGGGCTGTCGGCGTGCGTCTGGGACCTCGCCGTCATGGCGTTCGAGCGGGACGCCTGGGTCGACACGGTTCTGGCGAACCCGGCCGGCCCCGACCTCGACGCCTACCTCTCCCGCCGCCTCACTGGCGAGGTCTGACCGGGCGGATC
>DATLFW010000178.1:0-5722 GCA_035540775.1 Acidimicrobiia bacterium | reverse complement strand
CCTCACGGGGGCCGACGACGATTCGGAGACGCCGCCGTCCTGATCGTCGGAATGCCCCATCCGCCCAGAGCCCCTCGGGCATCATGAAGCCGGTGCGGCAACCAGCGGGTCGAGCGACGCCTCAGGTTCAGGGCTCTTCTGCCGATCAGGGAGGCATGAACGCGATCGAGGACCGCGCCGTCGCCGCGCCGTCCCCCGAGCGCGCCGCGGCCACGCTCTCGGTCGTGATCCTCAGCGATCGCCAGCTCGACGCCGCCTGTGCGACGGCCGAAAGCGTCGTTGCCTTCGGCGATCGGGTCTGGATCTTCGAACGAGGCCCGGTGACCGGCCGCCCGTCCACTCACGCCGAGGTGGTACCGGTCGAGTGGCATGCCCGCGACGATGCGTCGAGCGCGATCACCGCCATCCCCGATACGTGGATTCTCGTGTTGGCCGCTGGCGAGACGGTCGCCTGCGACGACGCCGCGGCCGCCCGCAAGGAACTGGCATCGTTGGAGCCCGGCCCCGTCGAGGTCGCCCTGCTCGCCGGTCGCGAGGTGAGGCTCCATCCTCCGACCAGCGACGCCATCGAGGCCGTCGGGGCGCCGGGCCGTGCCGCCGCTTCGACCTTCTCGATCGTCCCGCTCGGGCGGCCGCCCGAAGCGCCGGCACAGACGCCGAAGCCCGTCATGCTCCATCTGGGCTGCGGACCGAACCACTTCGAGGGCTGGGTCAACGTCGACTTCGACGCCCAGTACCACCCCGACGTCGTCTGCGACCTCAGCAAGAGCCTTCCGGCAGAGCCGGGCACCGTCGACCTGATCTACAGCGAGCACTTCCTGGAGCACGTCACTCTCGCCGAGGGGCTGGCGCTCCTCCGCCGGTGCCGGGCGGCCCTTCGTCCGGGCGGCGTCGTCCGCATCGCGATGCCCGACCTCCGGGCCGTCATCGACTACTACCTCGGCGACTGGAAGGACCAGGACTGGCTCCGCCAGCCCGAGTACGCGGCGATCGATTCCGCCGCCCACATGCTCAACTACAGCCTCCGCGAGTGGGGCCACCAGTACCTCTACGACGCGGCCGAGCTCCGGCTTCGCCTCGAACAGGCCGGCTTCGTCGACGTGCGGGCGTGCGAGTGGGGCGAATCCGACCACCCGGAGCTCCGCAACCGCGAGACCCGCGTCGACTCCCGCCTGATCATGGAGGGAAGGGCGCCATGACGGTCGTGAAGTCCGCCCTGTCCGACCTCGCCCTCTTCGGCGCCGCGCCGGCGTTCGAGGAACCCCTCCACGTCGGCCGGCCCAACCAAGGCGACCGGCAGCGGCTGTTCGAGCGCATGAGCGAGATGCTCGACCGCAACTGGCTGACGAATGACGGCCCGTTCGTCCAAGAGTTCGAGCAGCGCCTCGCCGATCGCCTCCAGGTCGGCAACGTCGTCGTGATGGCCAACGCCACCGTCGGGCTCGAGATCGCCATCCGGGCGCTCGGAATGACCGGCGAGGTCATCGTGCCCGCCTTCACCTTCGTCGCCACCGCCCACGCCCTCCAGTGGCAGGAGATCACCCCGGTCTTCGTCGACGTCGACCCCGTCACCCACACCGTCAACCCCGCCCGGGTCGAGGAGCTGATCACGCCGCGCACGAGCGGGATCCTCGGCGTTCACTTGTGGGGACGTCCGTGCAACGTCGTCGCCCTGGCCGAGATCGCCCACCGGCGTGGCCTCCGGCTCCTCTACGACGCCGCCCATGCTTTCGGCGCCACGACGCTCGGTGTTCCGATCGGCAACTTCGGCGACGCCGAGGTGTTCAGCTTCCACGCGACCAAGGTGTTGAACAGCTTCGAGGGCGGCGCCGTCGTCACGAACGACGACGACCTGGCCGAGCGGATGCGCCTGATGCGGAACTTCGGGTTCGCCGGCATCGACACCGTCGTACATCTCGGCACCAACGGGAAGATGTCCGAGGCCAGCGCCGCCATGGGGCTCACCTCGCTGGAGGCGTTCGAACACTTCGTCGCCGTGAACGCCGCCAACGACGCCGACTATCGGGCGAAGTTCGACGGCCTTCCTGGCGTTCGCCTCGTCGAGCAGGGAGCGGGCCGAGGCGAAGAGCGGAACTACCACTACGTCGTCGCCGAAATCGACGAGCTGGCGGCAGGCCTGACGCGCGACGAGCTGTGGCAGGTCCTGACGACCGAGAACGTGTTCGCCCGGCGCTACTTCCACCCCGGCGCCCACCGCATGGAGCCCTACAAGTCGTTCATGCCGAGCGCCCACCTGCTCCTCCCGCACACGGAAGCGCTGTCGAAGCGGGTGCTCGTGTTCCCGACGGGCATGGCGATCGGCCCGGCGGAGATCTCGACGGTCGCCGACATCGTGCGAGTGGCGGTCGAGAACGCACCTGCGGTGCGGGCTCGCCTGGGACGCTCCGACACCCCGGCCGGCGCCTGACCGCTGTCTCGACGGGAGGCAGCCGCCCCCGCCCGCTACGCCGATCCGTCGGCGCGGGAATGCGCTTCGACGTAGTGGGTGTAGGTGACTCGGTCGAGAAAGCCGACCTTGACGCCGGCGTCACGCATGCGCCGCCACATGTTCCAGTCGGCGGGCTCGTTCATCTTCCAGGACGTGTTGGAGTAGCGGAAGAAGCGCAGGCCCAGCGAGTACATGACGGTGCCGTGGCTCACCTGGCCATGGCGGAGCGGCGACGATCCCAGCTCGATCCAGTGACCGGGCGCCGCCTCCATCCGGGCCTTGCTGTGGATGAACTCGACGCGCTGGCGCTTGGCCTCGGCAAGCAGCACCTCGACGTGGTCTTCGGTCAGCTCGTCGTCGTCGTCACACGGAGCGATCCACGCGCCCTGCGCGAGGTCGAGGGCCGCATTGACCGGCGCGCACCCCGCGACCATCCAGCGGTGCCAGGGGTCGGCGGGGTAGATGCCGCGAGCGGGGAGGTTGACGAACCGGATACGCGGGTCGTCGACCGACCGGACGGCGCGCTCGGTCGCCTCGTCGCAGTGGTCGCCGACGACGAGGATCTCGATGCGCTCGTAGGTCTGGTTCATGGCGGATCGGAGGGCCCGCTCGACGATGAGGGGACCGCGGTTGTAGGTGGGGATCCGCACCGTCACGAGCGGCTCTTCGTCGTCGCCCTCGACCCAGCACACGTCACGCCCGCCGCGCACCACGTCGAGAAGGCGGCGCTCCTCGAAAGCGGCGAGGCGTTCGCGTTCCCGCTCGATCTCCGCCAGGACTGGGTCGACGTCGGGCGCGCCGGGAGGCGCGTCAGCGGGAAGCCCGGCGACCCCCTCGGGTGCCTCCGGAAGCCGCACGATGCGCAGACGCTGCGCTCGCACACCACTGGCGGCACCGATGGCCGCGATCGCTCCCGGCGTCGTCGGGTGGAGGCGCACTTCGTGCCCCCCGGGCAAGGCCACCTCGACGGGACCGGGCGCCAGCATGCGGAGTTCGTGACGCACGGCGTCGAGGGCGGTGAGGTCGACCGTCTCGCCCGCGCCGAGCACGAGGACCCACGGCTCGGGCAGGCCAGCGAGGGCTTCCGAAGTGGAGCGGTCATCCGAACCCCAGTCGACCCGGCGCAGTTCGACCCACGGGGGAAGGGTCGGGGTTCCTGCGCCGCGCTCCAAGACGACCACCCGGTCGGCCAGAGCGGCCACACTGGTGGCGGTGGCCCAGGCAGGGGTCGCCTGGTCGTCGCTCAAGACGACGACCGCGAGCAGGGGCGGGTCGGTGCGAGCGCGCGGCGCCCCAGCGATCGCGGCGGCGTCCTCGAGCGTCGCCATACGTCTCTCCGATCGGCAGCCGGGGGGTGCAGTTGAGCCATTGTGGCCGCAGGCGGCGCTCAGGATCGGGACATGCCTGCCGATGGGGACGGGCGATGTCGGACCACGCCTCTGCTCGCTCCGCGACGCGCGCGCCCGTGCGATGAGCGATCGCAAGCGCGTGCTCGTCTTCCCCTGCGGGAGCGAGATCGGCCTCGAGATCGAGCGGTCGCTGCGGTACTCGAAGGACTTCGAACTCGTGGGAGCGTCCTCGCTCCCTGACCACGGCCGCCTGGCCTACGCGCGCTACATCGAAGGGGTGCCGTTCGTCGACGACCCCGCCTTCGTCGACCACCTGCGCGACGTCGTCGAGACCCACGACATCGACCTCGTCTTCCCCGCCCACGACAGCGTCGTCCTCGAGTTGGCCCGCCACGCCGCCGATCTCGGCGCCACACTGGCGACATCCCCGGTCGAGACGTGCGAAATCGCCCGGTCGAAGTCGAAGACGTACGCGGCCCTCGCCGGCGTGGTGCGAACCCCGGCCGTCTACGACGCCGGCCGTCACGAGTTCCCCGTCTTCCTGAAGCCGGATGTCGGGCAAGGGTCGAAGGGGACGGCGCTGGTGCACGACGAGGACGCCCTGCGGGTGGCGCTCGCGGAACGGGCCGACCGGATCATCTTGGAGTACGTCCCCGGCGTCGAATACACGGTCGACTGCTTCACCGACTCCGACGGCGAGTTGCGCTTCGCCCAGGGTCGCGAGCGGATGCGAACCGTCAACGGCATCAGCGTGCAGTCCAAGCCGTCGCCCGACCCCGAATTCCGCCGCATCGCCGAACGCATCAACGAGGCGCTGACGTTCCGCGGGGTGTGGTTCTTCCAGGTGAAGCGCGACACCGGAGGCGAACTCGTCCTCCTCGAGGTGGCACCTCGCGTCGCGGGCACCATGGCGCTCTGCCGCATGCAGGGCGTCAACCTCCCGCTGCTCGCCGCCTACGAGTTCACGGGCACGAGAACGGCGATCCTCCAGAACCGCTTCGGCGTCGAGATCGACCGCGCCCTCAGCACGCGGTTCGTGCTCGATCTCGACTACGACACCGTCTATCTCGACTTCGACGACGCCCTCGTCGTCGATGGCGCACCGAACCCCCTGCTGCTCGCCCTCCTGTACCAGTTCCGCAACGAGGGCAAGGTCGTCGTGCTGCTCACCAAGCACGCCGGAGACATCCACCAGACCCTCGCGTCGCACGCCATCTCCGAGCGCCTCTTCGACGAGATCGTGTGCATCAGTCACGACGCCGAGAAAATCGAGCACATGAAGCGGGAGCAGGCGATCTTCATCGACGATTCCTTCTCGGAGCGCCGGCGGGTCTTTGAGGCCCTCGGGATTCCCGTCTTCGACGTGAGCGAGGCGGTCGAGTTGCTGGCGGTCCGATGACGGCGCCGGGAGCGGGGAGCGGGGAGATCGCAGAGGTGGACGTCCGTCACCTCGCCGCCCTCCGTGAGAACGTGAGCCGGTTCGTCGCCGAGTGCGGGCGCCGCTACGACGGCCCCGATCGCCTCGTGCTCGACGTGGCGCCCCAGGACCACGAAGGGGCGGCGCCCTACTTCGCACAGGCGACCGTCGAGACGCTCGACATTCACCCCGACTCGGGGGCCGACTACGTCGCGGACCTGTGCGCCAACAACGAGGCGGTCATCCCGTCGGGGCGGTTCGACTGCGTCGTGTGCACGGAAGTCCTCGAGCACACACTCCAGCCGTTCGACGCCGTCGACGAGATCGAGCGGGTGCTGAAGCCGGGCGGGGTGGCACTCGTGTCGACGCCGTTCGACTTCCGGATCCACGGACCACTCCCCGACTGCTGGCGTTTCACCGAGCACGGCCTGCGGGCGCTGTTCAAGAACTTCGACATCGTCGAGCTGACGCCGCTCGAGAACCCGGAGCGGTTCCTGATGCCGACGC
>DATLFW010000177.1:0-5857 GCA_035540775.1 Acidimicrobiia bacterium | reverse complement strand
GCCGGGAACTGTGCAACGCCTTCACCGAGCTGAACGACCCGTTCGAACAGCGCCGCCGCTTCGAGATGCAGGCGGCCCAGAAGGCGCACGGCGACGAGGAGGCCCACGGCGTCGACGAGGAGTACGTCCGGGCGCTCGAGGTCGGCCTCCCCCCCTGCGGCGGGCTCGGCATCGGCGTCGACCGGCTCGTGATGCTGCTGGCCGGGGTGACCGCCATCCGCGAGGTGCTCTTCTTCCCCTATCTTCGCCCCCGGGGAGCAGACGACACCGGGGAGGCGACGCCGTGAGGGTGCTGGTCACGGGGATGGGCGGCGAGCTGGGGTCGCGGGTCGCGCAGCTCCTCGAGGCCCGCAACGACGTCACCGAGGTCGTCGGCTTCGATTTCGTGCCGCCGCGCCGCCGGCTCCACTCGTCGATCTTCCGCCGGATCGACCCGACCGACCGTGAAGCGGTCACCGCCTTCGTCGAGGACGTGGCCCCGGAGGTCGTCGTCCACCTCGGCGTCTACGAGCCGCACGCCCGGACGTCGCCGGGAGGCGGGGCGGCCAAGACGACCGTGGGGTCGGTCGCCGCGCTGGGCGCCGCCGGTCGGGCCGGTCGTCTCCAGAAGGTGGTCGTGCGCAGCGGCATCGAGGTCTACGGGCGGGGCCGTCACTTCCCGACCGTTCCCGACGAGGACGTCCCCCCGGCCCCCGCATCGCTGTTCGGCCACCTCTGTCTCGAGACCGAAGTACTCGCCGCCGGTCTCGGGCGTCGCGAGGGCGTCCCGGTGGTGGCGCTGCGACTCGCTCCGCTCGTCGGGTCGCATGCTCCGAGCCCGCTCGGTCGCCTCCTGCGCCTCCCCGCGGTGCCCGTCAACGCGCTCGGCGATCCCCCGTTCTGCGTGCTTCACGGCGAGGACGCCGCTCGCGCCATCGTGACGGCGACCGTCACCGAGGTGTCGGGCCCCTTCAACGTCGTGGCGCCCGGGGCCGCGTCGCCCTGGCAAGCCGTTCGACTCGGTGGTCGCATTCCGCTCCCGGTGGCCGGCCCCGGTTGGCCCTTGGCACGGGCGGCAGCGGAATTGGCGGGCGCGCCCGTTCCGGACCATGTGACCGAACTGTTGGTGCGCGGCCGCGTCGCCGACGGCAGCCGGGCGCTGTCGGCCCTCGGCCTGACGGGGATGGTCGACACCCAGTCCGTGCTCACCGAACTCTTCGAGTGGGCGTCGGTGACCCCTATTCGCGCCGCGGCGGTGGCGTGAGAGTCGCCGCCTACGGGATCGACGCCGACCGCGTGGGGGAGGGCGAGCCGTTGGCTCGCCGCCTCCGCCGTCGGTGGGAGGGGCGGTACTCGCTCGACCCCTTCGGCGCCGACCCGATGGCCCAGGACCTGGCTGCCCTCGCCGACCGCCTCGTTCGGATCGAGGTGGAGGGCGGCGAGGTCATTCCCCAGATCGGCCCCGTCGCCCTCGTCTGCAACTCTCGCCCAGGGTCGGGGGACGCCCTCGCGGTGCGGGCCGCCGTTCGGGCGGCGCGGCGGCGGCGAGCGCGAATTGTCGGGTACCCGGACCTCCCCGTGGTCGGAGCGCTCGCCCGTCGGGCTGGGCGGGTTCGGCCGCGCGGTGAGGACCTCGGCGCCCTCATGCGGGCGGGCCACGTTGCCGTGGTGCCCCTCGGTGTCGCCCTCGGCGGGCGGGCCGGTCCCGCATCGGCCGCCGTGTTGTGGGGAGCGCTCGGGTTCCCGGTCGTGCCGGTGGCGGTGACCGGCGGCGCCATTCCCGTCGCCGGCGTGCCGATCGGGCGGCACCGCGTCATCGTCGGCCGCCCGCTCGACCTCGACGTCGTGCCCTCCGACCCGCTGAGCGCGGCCGAGGTGGCGGAGAGCGTCAGGGCCGGGGTCCAATCGCTTCTCGACGACGCGGCCGCAACCCCCCGATAGAGGGCGCGCCTGTCGTCACCGTTCGCGACCGCCCGACGACCCTCCGATAGGGTGCGAACCGGCCGGGGGCAGCGATGGCGGCGAGGCCACGCCTGGTATACCGGCCCCCACCGGGAGGGGGATCCGTGCCCAGCGCGAAGGCCAGCGACGGCTGCGAGCTGTACTACGAGACGTGGGGGGCTGCCGACGGCGAGCCGCTCCTCCTCGTCATGGGGCTGGGTGCCGACCTGCGTGGCTGGGTCTTCCAGCGACACGTCCTCGGCCGCCGGTTCCGCTGCATCGCCTTCGACAACCGGGGCGCCGGTCGGTCGGAGGCTCCGGAGGGCCCGTACTCGCTCGAGCAGATGGCGGCCGACGCCGTCGCCGTGCTCGATGCCGAGGGCATCGACCAGGCCCACGTCATGGGCGCCTCCATGGGCGGCGTGATCGCCCAGATCCTCGCCGTCCGCCACGCCGACCGGGTGCGGTCGCTCGTGCTGGCCTGCACGGCATCGCGGCACCACCACTGGCGGCGCGAGCTCCTTGTCGAGTGGGAACGGGCCGCCCGCACGAAGGGGATGGGCAGCCTCGGAGTCGACGCCTTCCGGTGGCTCGTCGGGCCCCGGATCCGCAAGCGCTTCGGTCTCTGGCTCAACATCCTCGCCCGCATCGTGCTGTCGCAGCCGTCGCAGGGCTTCGCCAACCAGGCGCGGGCGATCCTCGACATGCCCGACTCGATGCGCGACGAACTTCCGCAGATCTCGGTGCCCACGCTGGTGGTCGTCGGCTCCCAGGACATCCTCACGCCCGTCGGCGACTCGGAGGAACTGGCAGAGACGATCCCGGGCGCCCGCCTCGAGGTGATCGGGGGCGCTGCCCACGGGGTCATGGTCGAAGCGCCGGCGGCCTTCAACGAGGTGGTGCTCGACTTTCTCGCCGACGTCACAGGTCAGCCGTCGGCCGGCCTGCCCGACGCCGACGCCGCCACCGCCTGAGTGCTTCCCCGTCTTGGGGGAGTTGTGTCCGCATAGCGGACGGAAGTCCCCCAAGACGGCGGGGGCAGTGCGCCCGGTTAGAGCGGGCGGACCTTCACGTCGCCGAAGGTGGCGTCGACGTAGTGGGCCACGAGCAGGAACGAGCCGACCTGCGGATCGGTGAACGACTCCTGCCGCTTCAGCATCCAGCCCGGCTGCTTGGTGCCGGCCTTCCACGCCTTCAGGCGGTAGAAGGGCCCGTTGCTCTTCGTCTCGACCCGCATCTTGAAGATGTACTTGGTGCCGGTGGCGAGCTGGAGGGCGGTGGTGGACGCCCGAACCTTGCCCTGCTCGTCGGTGAGTTGGAGCTGCTGGGTGCCGTCGGTGCGCCAGCGGTACCAGCCGAGGGAACCGAGCGGCTGGTAACCCCATCGTGGCTGCGAGTTGTCGGCCGTGTCGTAATGCCCGGTCCAGCGGAAGAGGAGCCCGACGCCTGGGCCGTAGGCGGGGGCGGCGTAGCCCCGGGTGTCCACCCGGTGGACGGTGATCGGCACGACCACCTCGTAGTCGTCCCAGGCCACGAAGTCGCCGATCCCGAGGAGGCGGTCGTAGCCGACCTGGGCCGTCCGGGCCCCGCGGTTGCTCCGGGTCCAGCGGCCGTCGACGATCTGGGCCGCCGTCTGCACGTTCGCGACGGATCCCCAGTCGACGCTGTACGTCTTGGGCCAGGTCTGGCCCGCGACGTTGTGGGCGACGACCGTGCGGGTGGTGACGGCGCCGGTCGTGTCCTGCGCCCGGATGGCAACGGTGTTGTCGCCGGGGACGAGTTCGTGGAAACCGATCTCGACGTTGAAGTCGCCGGCGTCCTGGAGCCGGCGGGTGTCGGGGCCGATCGACAGCGGCCGGCTCGTCCCGCTGTTCAGGCGGAACGACAGCGAGGCGATGCCGTCGGCGTCGGAGACGTTGCCGAGGATGTTCACCCAGCGTTGGGCGCGTCCGGGCGAGCCGAACGTCTGGCGGTCTCCGGACCAGACGGCGATCGTCGTCGCCCCCGTCGACGCGGGGACGGCGTCGAACGCGACCGGCCGTGCCGATTGGCGGGCCGGGGTGGCGACGACGCCGGTCAGGGCCAGGGTCAGGGTCACGGCGCCCGCCAGGACTCCGTCGAGGACTCGCACGGCGCTCTCCTCAGTGGAACGGGACATGGGGATCGCCGGCGGCCCGCTGGCCGACTTCGGTCATAGCTACGGGAAAGGGTTCCCGACGTCGAGGGGATCAATGCCGCGTTGTGGGGGAGTTGTGACGGCGACGCCGACAGAAGTCCCCCGAGACGCAAAGAGGGCGGAGAGGAACCCGCGCCGCGCGAGCGGCGTTACGAGTCGCGGTCGACGAGGGAGCCCGTCAGGCGGCGGAGCGCCTCGACGAGCGTGGGGTCGAGCCCCGGGATCCCCTCGAGCAGGAGCCGGGCGGCATTCGCCGTGTCCTCGGCGACCCCGAGGGTGTGATCGACGGCGCCGCTCTCCACGACCAGCCGTCGCGCCCGCTCACGGCCCTCGTCGTCGACCGGCCCGCCGAGGAGCGCGCGCAGCTCGCCGTCGGGGTCGCCGTCGGCGAGGGCCCGGATGACGGGGAGGGTGTAGACGCCCTCGGCGATGTCCTGCCCGGCCGGCTTGCCGAGCTGGCCGTCGGTGGCCGTCACGTCGAGGATGTCGTCGACGAGTTGGAAGAGCGTGCCGAGGCGGCGGCCGAAGGCCGTGAGGCGGTCGACGAGGTCGCGGTCGAACCCGGCGACGATGGCGCCGATGCGGCACGACGTCGACATGAGGGCGGCCGTCTTGCCGTCGATGGCCCCGAAGTAGGCGGCCTCGTCGCGCTCGGCGTTGAAGGCATGACGCAGTTCGAGGACCTGCCCCTTGCAAAGATCGCCGATGGTGGCGGCGAGCAGTTCCGCCACCTCGGTGCCGAGCCGGGCAGCGATCTCGGAGGCCCGGGCGAGGAGGAAGTCGCCGGCGAGGATGGCGATGACGTTGTTCCAGCGGGCGTTGACGCTCTCGACGCCCCGGCGGGTCTCCGCCTCGTCGATGACGTCGTCGTGGTAGAGCGATCCGAGGTGCACCAGCTCGACGGCGACGGCGCCCATCACGGCCTCCTCGGAGGCGGGGGTGCGGTACCCGTCGCGAGCGGCGGCGGCGGTGAGGACGAGGATGGGGCGGAGACGCTTGCCGCCGGCCCCGATGAGGTGCGTGGCGACGTCGGTGAGGAAGGGATCGTCCGTCTCGACCGACTGCTTCAGCGCCGCCTCGACCCGGGCGAGGTCGTCGGCCAACGGTTCGAGGTCGAGGATCCCCGTCAGGTCCATGCGAGCAGCGTACGGGGGTGGCTCCACCCCCCGCCACGTCTGCCCTGATTCGTTCACCCCCGCTTCTTGGCCCTTTGTGCAGGGATATGCGCTGGCGGGGAGGCCGAGTTCAGCGGTCAGCCGAGCCCCACGACCTCAGGGAGCGCGAGCCGGCGCACCTTCCCCGTGCCGGTGCGGGGCAGGGCGTCGAGGAGGTGGACGTCCTTCGGGCACTTGTAGGGCGCCAGGTGTTCGCGGGCGAACGCGACGACGGCCTCGGGAGTGACGTCGCCGACGACTGCCGCGCACACGCGCTGGCCCCACTCCTCGTCGGTCACACCGAACACGGCCACCTCTTCCACGCCCGGCATGGCGGCCAGCACCTGCTCCACCTCGACCGGATAGACGTTGACCCCGCCGCTGATGACGAGGTCGTCGCGCCGCCCGTCGAGGAACAGGAACCCGTCTTCGTCGAGACGCCCGAGGTCGCCGACGGTGAAGGCGCCGTCCCGCCAGGCCGCGGCCGTGGCGTCGGGGCGCCGCCAGTACTCGAAGCGGGCGAACGGCGGGGCCTCGCACCACACGGTGCCGTCGGGATCGGTGGAGAGTCGCCGGCCCGACCGGGCCCGTCCGACCGTCCCCGGCC
>DATLFW010000176.1:0-8733 GCA_035540775.1 Acidimicrobiia bacterium | reverse complement strand
CTCCCGCCCTCTGCCGTCTTGGGGGAGTTGTGCTCGCATGGCGGAGACAAGTCCCCCAAGACGGCACGGTTTGCCGGGCCGCGTGGCGGCTTCCACACTCGTCGCGTGGACGAACCGCCGCTCCCCCGACCGGGACGGACGCCGCCGACGGGGCGTCTCCGTCGCACCCTCCGCCCCGGCGTCCTCCTGATGCGAACCGGCGCTGCTCAGGCCGTCGCCGCCACGAGGGCGGCGGTCACCCGCGATGCGTCCGTGAAGGAGATGCTCGAGGACGAGCGTCTCGCCCGGGCCGCCGAGCACGCCGCTCGCACGATGGGCGACATGAAGGGCGCGGTGATGAAGGTCGGCCAGCTGCTGTCGTTCGTCGACCTCGACCTCGTGCCGCCCGCCTACCGGCGAGCGCTCGAGGTGCTCCAAGCCGACGCCCCGCCGATGCCCGCCGGGCTGGCGGAGCAGGTCGTGGAGGCAGAACTGGGCGCGCCGATCGGCGACCTCTTCACCTACTTCTCGCCGGAGCCGATCGCCGCCGCGTCGATCGGCCAGGTCCACATGGCGAGGTTCGGCGAGGGCGACGACGAGGTCGAGGCGGTGGTGAAGGTCCAGTATCCGGGGATCGCCGACGCCGTCGAGGCCGATCTCGCCAACGCGTCGCTCGTCTCGGCGGTCGCCACCCTGGCCCAGGGCGCCTTGCGCTCGCTCGTTCCCCAGGTCGACGCCCGGGCCATCGTCGAGGAGATCCGCGACCGGGTCCGCGACGAGCTCGACTACGAGAAGGAGGCGGCGTCGCAGGCCCGCTTCGCCGACCTCCACCGCGACGAGCCTCGCATCCACATCCCCCGCGTCTTCCCGGAACGGTCGGGACGCCGTGTCCTGACGATGGAGTACGTCGACGGGATGCGCTGGCGCGCCGCCCTCGACGCGCCGAAGGACCTCCGCGACCAGTGGGGGATCACCATCGCCCGGTTCGTGTTCGGATCGCTGTACCGCCACGGCCTCTTCAACGCCGACCCGCACCCCGGCAACTACCTCTTCCACCAGGACGGTTCGGTCACGTTCCTCGACTTCGGGTGCGTGAAGGAGTTCGCCCCCGAGCGCATCGAGCAGTACTGGGCGACGGCGGCAGCCGTGAAGGCCGGCGACGAGGAGGCGATCCTCGACCACATGGTCGCCCTCGGGCTCCTGCGCGACCGCGACGTCGGCGACGTGGCCGCCCGCCTGTTCGAACAGGTCTACCGCGCATGGGAGCCGCTTCGGGCACCCCAGCCGTTCACCTACACGCGCGAATGGGCAGCGGCCGCCGCCGCCGACCTCATGGAGATGAAGTTCGACCGGGAGACCCGGGCGCTCGTGAAGCGGCTCGATCTCCCGCCCGACCAGGTGTTCCTGATGCGCATTACGGCGGGCCTGAACTCGGTGCTGGCCGGCCTCGGTGCCACCATCGACTGGAACACGCTCGGCACCGACATCTGGGGGTGGTGACGTGGAGGGCATGGAGCGCAAGCCCGACATCGGTCCGGAGGGGTTCTTCGCCCTCGACCTGCGGGTCGGGCGGGTGGTCGACGTCGAGGCCTTTCCCGAGGCCCGGGTGCCGGCGTGGAAGTTGCGCGTCGACTTCGGGCCGGCGGTCGGTGTCCTGCAGACGAGCGCCCAGATCACCAACTACGAGCGTGACGAGTTGGTCGGCCGGCTCGTCGTCGGGGCCGTGAACCTCGGCACCAAGCGGATCGCCGGCTTCGAGAGCCAGTTCCTCGTCCTCGGCGCCCTCGAGCCGGACGGAACGGTCCATCTCCTCGACGTGGACGGAGTGGAGCCGGGCGCCCCCGTGGCGTGAGATTCCTCCCCTTGGCCGTGCAAGGCCGGGGGAGGGAGTCGCTACCCTGCGCCGGGTCGCCCTGCGGGGCGCACGTCTGCGTGTGCCGAGTCTGCCCGAAAGGCCCGATTTCCCATGGTCCGCCGCGTCTGCGCGTTCGCTCTCGCGTGCGCTGTCCTCCTCGTCGCCCCGCCCTTCTCCGTCGCCTTCGCCCGTTCGACCTCCGAGGTCGTCGAAGACCTCCGCAGTGCCGCGTCGCACCGCGAGGCGATCGAAGGCGACCTCGACCGTCTCGAAGACGACCTCGCCCGGCGGCGGGCGATCCATCGTGAGGCGAGGTCGGCCGGCGCCCGTATCCAGGCGTCGATCGCCGACACGACCGACGGGCTCCGGGCGGTCGAGCGGCGCCAGGAGCGGATCGAACAGGAAGTGATCGACGCTGCCGTGGCGTCGGGCACGGCTCGCCAGTCCGCCGAGGTCGAGCGGGAGACCGACCAGGCGCGCCGCCGGCTGGCTCATCAACGATTGGAACTCGGAACCCGCCGGGATGCCCTGTACGAGGCGGAGCGAGCGGCCGCCGCGCGGGTCGCCGCCGCCGCCGAATCGGTGGCGAAGGCCAAGCGGGCGCTCGCCGATCGCAGGGAAGACTGGGACGACGTCAACCGCCGCATCCTGCGCCTGAGCGAGGAACGGGCGGCGGCCGAAGCCGCGGCTCGCCGCGCCTCGGAGGGCAGGACGAAGAAGGGCAAGGGCAAGGGCAAGGGCGCCAAGGCTCCCGACGACCCGAATCGCTTCGGCCGTCCCCACCCGGGCGTCATCACCTCGACCTTCGGTCCACGGTGGGGTCGCCCCCATCAGGGCGTCGACATCGACGGGGTCACCGGGGAGCCCATTGGGGCGGCCCGCCCCGGCACGGTGGCGACGGCCGGCGTCCTTGCCGGTTACGGGAACGTCGTCACGGTCGACCACGGCGGCGGGGTGACCTCCCTCTACGCCCACCTCAGCGAGATCGGGGTGGCTCCCGGCCAGGCGGTGACGAAGGGGGCCCGGCTCGGAGCCCTCGGATGCACCGGCCGCTGCTACGGCGACCACCTGCATTTCGAGATCCGGATCCACGGCGCTCCCGTCGACCCGCTGCTCCACATCCCCGCCTGACACACTTCGGGGGATGGCCGAAGGCCGCCGTTTCCCCCGCGCCTGCGTTGCGAGCGCCCACCACCTGGCCTCGTCGGTCGGGCTCTCGGTGCTGGCCGACGGCGGCAATGCCATGGACGCCGCCGTGGCGACGAACCTCACCATGGGGGTCGTCGCCCCCTACCTCTGCGGCTACGGCGGCGACGTCTTCGCCCTCGTCTGGCACGAGCGAGAGGCGCACGGGTACCTCGGTTCGGGGCGAGCGCCCATGGCCGCCACCCGGGAGGCCGTGACCGCCGCCGTCGGCGCCGCCATGCCGTTCCGGGGCCCCTTCACCGTGACGGTGCCCGGCGCCGTGCGCGGCTGGTTCGACCTGCTCGAACGCTTCGGCACCCGCTCGTTCGCGGAGCTCGCCCGCCCGGCGTACCGGTACGCCCGCGACGGTTTCGAACTGAGCACCGCCGGGGGGCTCGCCTTCCAGTTCCTCGGTGGCCACCAAGGGCGGGAATGGCACGAGGTGTACGGCGAGGCGGCCCCCGGGCGCCTGCTGCGTCAGCCGGGCCTGGCGAAGACCATCGAGGTGCTGAGCGAGGACGGCCCCGAGCCGTACTACTCGGGTCCGATCGCGACGGCGATCGCGGAGGCCGTGCAGGGAGAAGGCGCCCTCCTCGCCGTCGACGACCTGCGTGCGCATCACGGCGAGTGGTGCCAGCCGCTGTCGGCTCCCTACCGCGCCCTGGAAGTGCTGGAGTTGCCTCCACCCACCCAGGGTGTGACGGCGCTCCAGATGCTGCGCATGCTCGACCGCCTCGGGCCGTTGCCCGGCGACGCCGTCGAGCGGACACACCGGATGGTCGAGGTGGTGAAGCAGGCGATGGTCGACCGGGACGCGTTCGTCACCGATCCCGACCACATGCCGGTCGACCCGGCCGACCTCCTGACCGACGAGTGGATCCGGGAACGCTGCGAGCGCATCGACCCCGCACGAGCCGTGCAACCGGGGCCCGCGGAGCGCCGGCCGGGCGGTACGACCTACATCTGTGCGGCCGACGCCGATGGCCTGCTCGTCAGCCTCATCCAGACCAACTTCGAGGACTTCGGGTCAGGTGTGACCGTGCCGGAGTGGGGGATCAACCTCCAGAACCGAGGGGCGATGTTCAGCCTCGACGCTCGCCACGTGAATGTCGTCGCTCCCGGCAAGCGGAGCCTCCACACCCTGATCCCGGCGCTGGCCCTGCGCGATCGTGAGCCCGCCTTTGTCTTCGGCACCATGAGCGGCGACACCCAGCCGATGGTGCACCTCCAACTGCTCGCCCGGCTCGTCGACGACGCGGCCGACGTCCAGGAGGCGCTCGATGCGCCCCGGTGGCGGGTGATGCCGGGCGACTGGCGGGTGCTGGCGGAACCCGGCGTCGGCGGGAAGGTCGTCGAGGGGCTCCGGAGCCGCGGGCACGTGGTGGAGACGACGGGCGAGCTCGACGTCAAGATGGGACACGCCCACGCCATCGCCGTGACCCCCCACGGCTACGCGGCCGGCGCCGACCCCCGCTCCGAAGGGCTCGCCCTCGGCTTCTAAGTGCCACCCGGTTCCCGCGACGTTCTTGGCCCAATGTGTCGGGCTATGCGCGGTTGCCGAGGCCAAGTTGGAGGACGACCGAGCGTCGCTTTGCCGTCAGGGCGCCGGGACGGGTTCGGGGAAGTGGATGTACTCGTCGATGAGGAGCTTCCCGAACTCGGCGTCCGCCGGCCGGTCGCCTGACAGGCGTCCCCGCTCGCGCAGGTCGGCGTCGAGGGCGTCGAGGATCACGTCGAGGTCGAGGTCGTCGGCGTGCGAGGCCCACGTGTCGCGCTCGGTCTCGTCGGCGAAGCAGTAGCCCTTCCACGAGATCGACAGGCGGATCTCGTCGCTGCCGTAGGTGGCGACGGTCGTCTCGCCGTCGCGCACCTCCCACCGGCCGTCGCCGGCGTGCACCATTCGCATCCCCGGCTTGATCGACAGGAGTTGCGACTCGTCGCCTCGCACCCGGTCGACGCCGTGGAAGACGTTGTCGGTGTCGAGCATCACGGCCGAGTTGTGGTGCGGTGCGTAGAGCGCCGCCTCCCCCGCCGGTCCGTCGGGGTAGTAGGCGAGCTCCCCGCCCTCCCCGCCGCCGAAGTAGCAGATGCACGTGGCGATCGGCATGCGCCACCGCTCGAACAGGCCGGAGTGGAGCATCACGACGAGGAGCCACTGGGGGAACCGCTTCCGGCTCGCTCCCCGAAACTCGGGCACGTCGGTGTGGACGGCGAGCTCCTGGCCCGGAACCATCACGTTGGCGTAGAGGATCGACGGCACGACGACGTCGCGGCCGTGCAGCCGGCGGGCGGCATCGAGCACCCGATCGTCGTGCATGAGGAAGGCCAGCTTGGTCGAGAAGACGTCGTCGCCGTAGACGTAGGTGTCGCGGAAGTAGTTCGTCCGGGCGAGCAGCATCTCCAGCCCCTCGTCGGCATGGCCGAAGCGCCCGCCGGTGCGGACGAAGTTCATGGCGGCGTCGTACCGCTGGGCCAGCTCCGGAGCGAAGTTGGTGTCGAACCCCTCGTTCGAATAGAGCCCGTAGCCCGGGAACGCCCGCCAGCCGTCGAGCACGGCGTCGGCCTCGGCGGCCGACAGGAGCGGGTCCAGCACGATGGGGCCGGTCGTCATGGTTCCTCCCGTTACGTGTCGGCAGCCTCAGCTGCGCGGTTCCATCCCGGCGGCCTGGTACACGGCGTCGACGATCTCCATGTTGGCGACGGCGTCGTCGACGGTGCACTCGAAGTCGGCGCCGGCAAGCACGGCGGCGGCGAACGCTTGCAGTTGGAACAGGTAGGTCGGCTGGCGGGTGAGGCGCTCCGTCCGGCTCCCCTCCGGCGTGCGGACCCGCAACCGGTGCAGATATTGCGGGCCGAAGGGGTTGAAGACCCGCATCTCGCCCCGGTCGCCGACGACTCGGGCCGACGCCCGGGCGACACGGCGCGACAAGAGGGAGCACGACATCGCCCCCGTGCGGCCGTCGGCGAAGCGGAACCGCGCGGTCATGGCGCGGTCGATACCGGCACGCAGGAGGGCGGCGCGGGCGTCGACGACCTCCGGCTCGCTGCCGGCGAGGTACCGGAGGAGGTTCACGGCGTAGCAGCCGACGTCCATCGTGGCGCCGCCCGCCAGGTCGAGCCGGTACCGGATGTCGCCGGGGATGGGAAGCGGGATGCAGAACGCCGTTTCGATGTGGCGGACCTCGCCGAGTTCGCCCGACTCGACGATGTCGCGCATACGACGGGCGAGCGGGTGGAAGCGGTAGTGGAAGGCCTCCATCACGACCCGGTCCGACGCCTTGGCCGCTGCCGCCACTTCCCGGGCTTGGTCGGCATTCGACGTGAAGGGCTTCTCGCACAGCACGTGCTTGCCGGCCTCGATCGCCTTCAGCGTCCACTCGGCGTGGAGCCCGTTGGGGAGCGGGATGTAGACGGCGTCGACGTCGGGGTCGGCGACGAGGTCGTCGTAGGCGGTGAGGACCCGCGGGATGCCGTGCTTGGCGGCGAAGCGCTCGGCCCGAGACCGGTCCCGCGCCGCCACCGCCACGATCTCCACGTCGTCGACGCGCCGGGCCGGGCGAACCAGCGCCATGGGTGTGATGCGAGCCGCTCCGAGCGTCCCGATGCGGACGCGATCCATGCCGAGCCTCCCTCCGTCGTGCGACAGAGCATCGTCCACCGGCGGGTAACGTGCCAGTGATGACCCCGACCGGCACCGTCGAGGCGATCTTCGTCGCCGCTCGCGGCGGCGCGCCGATGCAGCCGGTCGAGCGGATCGAGGTCGACCACGCCGGGATCCTCGGCGATCGCTACCGGGAACGCACCGGTCATTGGACGGCCGTCGACGAGTGCCAGGTCACCCTCATCGCCGGCGAGGCGCTCGACGAGATCGAGGCGACGACGGGCATCCGGGTCGGCGAGGGGCAGCACCGGCGCAACATCGTCATGCGGGGCGTGGTGCTGCGCGACCTCGCGGGAACGCGCTTCTCCCTCGGAAGCGCCGTCTTCGAGTACGACCGACCCCGGCCCCCGTGCCGCTACATCGAGTCGATCACGGAGCCCGGCATGACCCGTGCACTCGCCGCCCGCCGGGGCGGGATCTGCGTGCGGGTCGTCGAACCGGGTGCGGTCGAGGTGGGTGCCCGCCTCGAGGTGGTGGGCGAGGCCGAGCGAGGCCCGTCGATCCTGCGCCGCATCCTGCGCTAGATCGAGAGGGCCAGCACCTCACCGAGGGCGCTGTCGACCCGCCGCATCCGCTCCGGCGCCAGCGCACCGATCCGTTCGGTCGCCGCCCGCACGGGCAGCGTGTGAACCTGGGTGATCTTGACCCACGCCGGGTGACCCGTTCCCGACTCCGCCTTCGTGAGCGGAATGGTGAGCGGTTCGCCCGCGTCCTGCGCGTTGCCCGTCACGGCGAGGGCCGTGACCGTGGGCCCGACCATGGTGAGGGCGTCGTGCTGGACGATCAGGAACGCGCATCCGTCGGATCCGGCGAAGCGCCAGATCTCACCCCGCATCGGCGTCACCGCTGCGAACCCGCGCCCACGGCGGGGTGCCGCCCGCCACGCCCGCCACGGCGGCGGCCTCCCGGGTCAGCAGTGTCTCCTCCTCGGGGTCGAGGTGCGACGCCTGGGTTGCCAGGCGCCGGGCACGGTCGGCTTCCACTTCTCGGGCGAGGGCCATCCGGACGAGACGGCTGAAGTTCGGCGCCATCCCCGCGGCAATGGCGTCGTCGGCCGCCGCCACCAGTTCCTCGGGCAGGCTCACGGTGCGTCGAATCACACCAAAAGTATGAACACATTGTCAGCCGCTTGTCGAGAGGGGCGTCGAGGCGGCCCGGGCACGGTCGGCCTTCCTGCAACCGAGGGAGGCCTGCGTGAACGTGATCGAACAACTCGATGCCGAGTGGCGGTGCCTCGTGCACAGCCGCCGCGGTGCGGCGGCACTGGCTGGGTGGCGGAGCGACGACCCCGCCTTCGACTTCCCCGACCTGGCGTCGCTCGTCCGGTACGTCGAGCGGCGTGACCAGGGCCCGGAGGCGGCGGACGCGGTGCTGGCGGCGCTGGCCCGGCGGGCGCCCACGGACGGGATGGCCGCTCGCACGCTGCTGCAACTGTTGCTCCCGGGGTGCAAGGCGATGCTCCGGGGTGTCCACCCGCGCGATCGGCACGAACGGGCGGCCCTGGTGGTGGCGGTCGCGTACGACCGGATTCGGACGTATCCGATCGACCGCCGACCTCGACGCATCGCAGCCAATGTGCTGCTCGATACCCGACAGCGCGTCGGCCGCACCGCGTTTGTCGGAGAGCCGACGGTCCCGCTCGATGCCGTGTCCGAGCGTCGTCTCGCGACCGCGACGGGTGATCCGGAACCGGGAGCCGAACTCGTGCGCCTGCTCGGCGTCGCCGTGCGGCGCGGCATCCTGACGGCCGAGACGGCCCGGCTCATCGCGCTCACCCGGGTTGCCGGCGTCCCGATCGCCGACGTGGCGCGCTCGGAGGGGACGAGCGAGCAGACGGTGCGGCGCCGACGGCTCCGGGCGGAGGAACGGCTGCGCCGGGCGGTGGCGGCGTGACCCGCTGGCGACGGCGGGGGGCGGCGCTCGGTCTGGCCGCGCTCACGCTGCTCGGCGGGGGGTGCACGGCCGAGGCGTCGGCCTCGGCCCCCGCGCCCAGCCCGTCCCCGGCTCCGCTCGCCGCGGAACCGCCACGACCTTGGCCTCCAGAGCAGGGCAT
>DATLFW010000175.1:0-2398 GCA_035540775.1 Acidimicrobiia bacterium | reverse complement strand
GCCTCGACGCCGGTTACGGCACGGCCCTCCGGATCGCCGCCGCCGTCACGGCGCTCGGCGGCGTCGCCGCTGCGGTGGCGGTACGCGAGACCTCGCCCGTTCGCCCGGTGCGACAACCGGCCGTGGTGCACGGATGCCTCGATCCCTGCCTCGAGGAGCCGGCACGAGGCGCGGCGGTCAGTCGGTGACCCGGCTCTCCGCCGGCCGGTACACGACGTCGGCGTACTCCGGGTGGTCGGCGAGGAACGCCCGGTAGAAGGGGCAGACCGGCAGCACCGCCAGCCCCCGGCGGCGGGCGTCGTCGAGGCTGTAGCGGGCGAGGGCGCTCCCGATGCCGCGGCCTTCGAACTCGGGCTCCACCTCGGTGTGGGAGAAGACGATGAGCCCCTCGGCGAGGATGTACTCGGCCCGTCCCGCCGGGACGCCGTCGATCCGGGCTTCGAAGCGTCGCTCGTCGGGGACGTCGGTGATCTCGACCTCGCTCACGGCGCCCACGGTACCGAGCTGCCCTCGCCCGTGCTCAGGGATGCGAAGGAGCGGGCGGGGCGCCCGCCACCTCGAAGAACAAGTCGTCGGGGTAACACCACCACCAGTCCTCGCCCGGCTCGTAGGACCGGATGAGCGGGTGGAGGGGGTGATCGTGCCAGTGCGCCGTGACGTGGCGGTTCGGCGAGTTGTCGCAGCAACCGACGTGGCCGCAGGTCATGCACAGACGCAGGTGGACCCAGCGGCTGCCGATACGCAGGCAGTCCTCGCATCCGGGGCTCGACGGTTCGACCTCAGCGACCGTGTCGAGGTGCGTGCACGTGTCGGTCATCGTCCGATCCTTTCGACGGTGGGGCGTCCGGGGGCGTCCCGGTCCCAGTCGCCACAGGTGGCGGTCGCCTGGTAGGTGCTCTGCGGGTGCATCCGCAGGCCCGGCGGCTCCGGGTAACCGTTGTGACCTCCAGACGAGACGCCACGACGTCGAAGTCGACCTGGAACGCCGGCCCGCTGGGGTGCGGGACGAGCGAGGTCGTGAGTCCGGTTGCGGAGACGTACAGCGGCACGTTCCACCGGTGGTTCACGAGCGGCTCGTTCGCCATGCGGACCTTGCCGACGACCTGCGCCCAGAGGTGGAGCGTGTCGCGGGTCTCCGTCCACTCCTCGATCGGCAACGCCGGCCACCGGTGATGCCGTGTCTCGGCCACGGCATCACCGTATCCGCATGGCGCGCTGGCTCAGATGGCCCGCCCGGTGGTGTCCCAGTAGGGGTCGCGCAGGGTCCGCTTCAGGAGCTTCCCCGTCGCGGTTCGCGGCAGTGCCTCGACGAAGTCGAACGACCGGGGAACCTTGTAGCCCGCCAGGTGCTCGCGGCAGTAGCGCTGGAGGTCGGCCACCAAGTCGTCGGATGGCTCGTAGCCGGGCGCCGGTTCGACGACCGCCTTGACCTCCTCGCCGAACTCCTCGTTCGGTACCCCGAAGACCGCCACGTCGGCGACGGCCGGGTGGTTGACGAGGGCCGCTTCGATCTCGGCCGGATAGATGTTGACCCCGCCCGAGATGACCATGTCGATCTTGCGGTCGGACAGGAACACGAACCCGTCCTCGTCAACCGATCCCACGTCGCCGAAGGTGAACACGCCCGGCTCGAGGTGGGCGTCCTTCGTCTTTTCCGGCGCGTTGTGGTACTCGAAGTCGGTGCCGAACAGGCTCTTGAAGTAGAGCTGGCCGACCTCGCCCGTCCCGAGCCGCTCGCCGTCCTCGCCGACCACCATGAGTTCGTGGGTGGGCAGGACCTTCCCGATGGTGCCCGGCTTGGCGAGGTACTCGTCCGACGTCACGAACGTCACGAACCCGCCTTCGGTCGCCCCGTAGCCCTCGTAGATGACCGGGCCCCACCATTCGATCATCTGCTTCTTCACTTCGGGCGGGCATGGTGCGGCCGTGTGGAGCACGTACTTCAGGCTCGACACGTCGTAACGCTGCTTCACCTCGTCGGCGAGGCGGAGCAGGCGGACGAAGTGCGTCGGCACGGCGTAGGCGATGGTGGCGCCGACCTCCTGGATGGCAGCCAGCATCCCCTCGGGGTCGAACTTCTGGCGCAGGTGCACCGTCGCACCGAGGGCGGCGGCCACGATGGTGGTGGCGAACGGACCCGAGTGGTAGGCGGGGGCCATGATCAACGCCTGCTCGTCGGGGCCGGAGGGGAACTGCAACAGCCCTCCGAACGCTTCCAGCAGCGCCTGGACGGTGTTCGCGGGACCGCCCACCGGGATGAGACTCGTCTTCACGCCATTCGGCCGTCCGGTCGTGCCCGACGTGTAGAACATCGTCGAGCCGGCCGTCTGGTCGGCGGGCTCCTCGGCGCGGGAGGCCGCCAGCACGTCCTCGTGGGCGACGAAGCCCTCCATGGGAG
>DATLFW010000174.1:0-8967 GCA_035540775.1 Acidimicrobiia bacterium | reverse complement strand
GTCCACGCCACCGCTTCCGCCACTCAGTTCGCCCCCGCCACTGACCGCCACGCACAGCGGGTCGGGAACCTCAGGCGGAGGAGCGGGCTCGCCGGACGGGTCGAGACACACGGGCTCCTGCCCGCTCACCTCGACACAGAGATGGCCTTCCTGTGCATTGGCGAATGGAGACGCCACGAGCCCGAGGCCCGCGGCTCCCATTCCGATCAACAGCATGAGCGCGCGACGCTTCATGCACCCCCCTTTTGTCGGTTGCCGGACGCGGATGGTCCGCGTCCAGACCGGAAACGGGGGAGGTGGCGATTCCTCTCGGTCACGCCGCTAGCGTCCGCGCACCCTCCGCAGGACGATCTCCTGGGTGATGGTGGCGGCGTGGGAACCGCCCGCGCCGAAGACGTGGCCGATGGCGAGACCGCGAGAGCCGAGGAGGCCGTGGCACGTGAAGTCCTGGAGGTGCCACTCGTCGGCAGGGAGTGGCCGATGGAACCAGATGGCGTGATCCAGGCTGGCGTTCATGAACGGGAACTCCTCGCCGTCTCCCCACGACTCGGGGCGGTCGGGATGGAGCGCCACGATGGCGTCGGTCGGAAGATCGTCCGAGACGTACGCAAGGGCGCAGGCGTCGAGCAGCGGGTCGCCTCCCTTCACGCCGTTCAACCGGAGCCATCCGAGCGCTCGGCCCGGAGTGTCGGTCGGCACGAAGCGGCGGTCGAACACGTCGCTCCAGCCGTCGGACGTGAGCGTTTCGGGGCTGGGAACGGGCGGCATGGCGACGGTCTGCACCGCCGCCTCTTCCTCGTCGACCTGGAACGACGCCGCCATGGTCAGGATGGCGCCGATGGACTGTCGGGCGACGACCCGGCGGGTGACGAACGAACGCCCGTTGCGCACCCGGTCGACCTCGAAGCGGATCGGTTCGTCGTGGTCGCCGCGACGGATGAAGTACGCATGGAGGGAGTGCGGACGATACTGAGCGTCGACCGTGGCGCCGGCCGCTCGGAGGCCCTGCGACACGATCTGGCCCCCGTAGAGCCCTCCCCACGGGTAGCGAGGGCCGGCGCCGACGAACGTGTCGATGCCGTGCTGTTCGAGTTCCATCATGGCGGCGAAGTCCACGAGTCCCCCCGGAGTGCGAGTGCCGCGCCAGTTTCGGGCCTCCGGGCCGCCCGGCGCTGATCGAGAGCGTTATCGTCCGCCCGTGCAACCGGTGCGAGCCGTCCTCTTCGACTTCGGTGGTGTCTTCACGGTGTCCCCGTTCACGGCCGCCCGCGAGGGTGGCGCCGAGGTCGGTCTCGACGTCGAGGTCGCCATGGAACTGTGTTTCGGGCCGTACCACGAGGACACCGACCATCCGTGGCACCGCCTCGAGCGAGGCGAGATCCCGTTCGAGGAGGCCCGTCAAGCGCTCGTCGACCTCGCCACTGCCCAGGGGCACGACCTCGACCCGTTCACGCTGCTCGTCCGCCTCGCTCGGGAGGACGACCAACGGTCCGAGGTGGTGCAACGAGCGAAGGCGGTACGGGCCCGAGGGGTGCGAACGGCCCTGGTCACGAACAACGTCGCCGAGTTCGGCGACCACTGGCGGGCGATGGTGCCGGTCGACGAGCTGTTCGAGGTCGTCGTCGACTCCTGCGTGGCCGGCGTGCGAAAGCCCGACCCGCGCATGTTCCACCTCGCCCTGGATGCCTTGGGGGTCGAGGCCGCCGAAGCTGTTTTCCTCGACGACCACCCGGCGAACGTGGCGGCGGCCGAACGCCTCGGGATGCATGGGATCGTCGTCGGCGACGACCGTCTCGCCGCCTTCGACCAGTTGGAGGCGATGCTCGACGGGCGGGGGTGACCCGACCCGTTACTCCTCGATGTCGACCGGCGACGGGCGGAACGGTCCGAACGGGAAGGCGGCCGCGTAGACGGCGGGATCGACGCCCGACCACTTCAAGCGCTGAACCTGGTCAAGGGACCGACGGCCCGACAGCGCGCGGAGCAGCTCGAAGTCGCTCGCGACCAGGTGCCCGGCCAGGGGACCGCTCGGAGGCTCGCGATCGTCGGTCGACATGAGGGCCGCCGTCGCCGCCTCGCCGGTCAGTGCCACCACGTCGGCGTCGTCGGGCGGTGGCTCGCCACCTCCCACGACCCGGGAGCGCGTCTCGGTGACGACCTCGAGCGGCCCGAGGCCACGCGTCCTCAGGGCGGAGTCAAGGCCGACGGTCAACAGGAAGTCGACGCTCACCGCCACGGCAGGCGCATCGCGAGCGCCGGGGCGGTCGAGGGCGAGGCGGAGGTCGTGCTCGTGCGTCGTCATGTCGAACATCCACTGGGTCGCCGTGCGGCCCGGGAAGTACTCGGCGATCGCCTCCACCTGCGGCGCCACCTCGTTCCACTCGTCGAGGATCTCGGCCAGGGATCGACCGGCCCGGGCGTGGACCTGGGCGCTCGTCCACGTCTCCGTCGCCACGCCGTCGAGGCGACCGGCGAGGATGTCGGCACACGATCCGGCGAGGTGGGCGGCGACATCACGGACCCGCCACTCGGGACAGGTCGGGACTCGCCGCTCGGCCTCGTCGTCGGAAGCTTCCGAAAGGAGGGCCGTGACGCGGCTCCGGCCTTCGGCGTAGAGAACCCCGGGATTCGTCACGCCAGGATCCTAGGCGTGACGGCGGTATGTCAGCTGACGTCGAGATGCTCGAGGAGGTTCGCCTTCGCCTCTTCGAACTCGTCGAAACTGATCTCGCCGTCGTCGAATTGCTGGTGAATGCGGCTGAGGCGGTCGAGGACCTCGTCCTCCGGCATCGCCGGCGTCGCCGGGCGCTCGGATTCGGGCTCGAACTCTTCGTCAGTCGCCGACCGGTCCTGCCGGCGTTCCCGCTTGGCTGCGGCCTTGGCCTTCTTGGCTCGGTCGCGCTCGAGTTTTCCGTATGTAGTGCGGCGCTTCGCCATCGGTGCTCCTCCCGCGTGCGTGACCAGTTCCTCCCGGCTCGCGGGAGCCGGGAGGAACCACGGACACCGGAAGATCAGACGACGCGGACGTTCTGCGCCTCGTCGCCCTTGCGGCCGGGGCCGACCTCGAACTCCACCTGCTGACCCTCCTCGAGGGAGCGGTAGCCGGAGCCCTGGATCTGCGAGTAGTGGACGAACACGTCGTCACCGTCGGGCCGCGAGATGAACCCGAAACCCTTTTCCGAATTGAAGAACTTCACCGTACCGGTGGCCATGAATTGCCTTCTTTCTGTTCTGTGTATGTGCGGTGCCCGTAGGCACGTGTCCTGAATGGGGAGCCGGCCAGGCTCCGCCGTTCGAGGCCTTGAGATGCCGGGCGAGCGCGAGAGGCGCGCAGCGCACGGCGAAAAGTGTCGGGAGAACTCGCTCCTTGCCGAGGATGGAAACCGGAAACCCCAGGCGGCGACTCGTACGACTCGTAGTCGGGGAAGCGAGAGGGAAACCGTTCGAGCCGGTCTGGTGGCTCGCCCGACAGCATACCCGTGCGAGCAGGTGAGCAGCCGTCTCGGCGTTCCGGTGACCCGAATGGCTCCGGTAGGGTCGTCGGGTCGGCCCCTGTCCGGACGGTGAGGAGAACGAGACGATGAGCGACATCGCCACCAGCGACAACGCCACCCGGGCCAGCTTCACCCGGATCGACGAATCGACCGCCGAGGACTGGCAAACGATCATGGCCATGCACGGACAGCTCGTGGAGGCGTTGCCCGAACGCATCCTCGGTCAGCTCCGGATGCTCCACGACGACCACGGCGGCTTCGCCGTCGACCGCCTGACCCACAGCCTCCAGACGGCACACCGGGCGGAAGCCGACGGCCGCGACGACGCCTACATCGTGTGCGCCCTCCTCCACGACATCGGCGACGTGCTCGGCCCCCTCAACCATGCCGACATCGCCGCCGCCATCGTGAAGCCGTGGGTGCCCGAGTCGTACCACTGGATGGTCGAGCAGCACGCCGTGTTCCAGGGCTACTACTTCTGGCACCACATCGGCGCCGACCGCAACGCCCGCGACGCCTTCACCGGCCACGAGTGGTACGACCTCACCGAGGAGTTCGTGCGGAAGTACGACATGCCGGCGTTCGACCCCGACTACCCCACGCCGCCGCTCGAGCACTACGAACCGCTCGTCCGCTCGTTCTTCGGCGGCTCGTCGGGCTGACCCGCCCCCGGTGTTTGGGCTGTTTGTGCCGGTCATCACCGGCACAAACAGCCACAACGACGTGGTGGCCGCCGCCTAGAAGTCGAGGGCAGAGAGGTCGGGGAGCCAGCCGGCCGCCCGCGCTCGGGCCTCCAACCACCGCTCCCGCTCCCGCATCCTCCGTCCGTCCGTCATCGCCGGTTCGACCACCCGCGCCGGCCGGTAGAGCGCCGCCGTCTCTCGCTCGTCGGCCCACACCCCCACCGCCATTCCAGCGAGGTGGGCGGCGCCGAGCGTCGTCGCTTCCGTCACCGGCGCCAATTCGACGGGCCGTCCCGCAGCGTCCGCCAGCGCCTGCACGAACACCTCGTTCGCCGACATCCCGCCGTCGACATGCAGCCGTTCGATCGCCGTGCCCGTGTCGGCCTCGGCCGCCTCGACGAGATCCGCGCCCCGGTGCGCCACGCCCTCGAGGACGGCGCGGACGACGTGGGCCCGTGTGCTCCCTCGCGTCAGACCGAACAGCGAGCCGCGCGCCCCGAAGTCCCACACGGGGGTGCCAAGCCCGAGGAGGGCGGGGACGAACACGACGCCGTCGGCGTCGTCGACCGACCCCGCCACCTCGGCGGACTCCCCGGCCGAAGCGATGACGCCCAGATCGTCGCGGAGCCACTCGACGGCCGTGCCCGCCGAAAGCATGACCCCCTCGGCACACCAGGTGAGGCGTCCTCCGAGCCGCCACGCCACCAGCGGGATGGTGCCCGCCTCGCCCCGCATCTCGAAGGCCGGCCGCTCGGCGCCGACGCACACGTCGAGCATCCCCCCGGTCCCGAAGGTGATCTTGGCGTCGCCCGGACGCACGCACCCCTGGCCCAGAAGCGACGCCTGCTGGTCACCCGCGAGACCCGCGATGGGCGGTGCCCCGGGGAGCGCCGAGGCTTCGCCGACCACCGCGGCCGAGTCGACGATGGCAGGAAGGACGCGCTCGGGGACGCGCAGCACCTCGAGAACGCGCGGCGACCACCCCGACGCATCGCTCTCGACCAGACCCGTCACGCATGCGTTCGACCAGTCGGTGACGTGCACCGACCCTTCGCTCAGGCACCAGGCGAGCCACGTGTCGACCGTGCCGAAGGCGAGTTCACCGGCGTCGGCCCGGCGTCGATCGGGATCGGCCAGATCGAGGAGGAAGGCAAGTTTCGTCGCCGAGGCGTTCGGCGCCACTCGCAGTCCCTGCTCTCTGAGGGCGAAGCACATCCCCACCGTTCGCAGGTCCTGCCACGCGACGCACGGGCCGACCGGGTCGCCGCTGGCGCGGTCCCACACGAGCGTGGTCGCTCGCTGGTTGGTGACACCGACGGCCTCGACGCCGCTCCCCCACTCGTCCAAGGCGGCGTGTGCGACGACGAGGGCTGCGTCTCGCATGGCGAGGGCGTCGAACTCCACGAAGTTCGGGAGCGGCGTCGTCGGGAGCCCTTCGCGATGGTGCACGACTGCCACGGCACCGTCGTCGGTGACGACGGCGGCGCGGATGCCGCTCGTCCCGGCGTCGACGACGAGGACGGCGCCCACCTCAGGCCTCCGCTCCGGCGCGGCGGACTGCGTCGACGGCGGCCCGGGCGGCGGCATTCGTCGCAACACGGAGATCGCGCGCGATCCGGGCGAGCGTCCGCACGCGCGTCGGATGGCGCAGCAGCAGGCGGGCGACGGCTCCGAGATCAGGGCGTCCGTCGGGACGGGTGAGACCGAAGATCGCCTCGTCGACCAGCCCGTCGGACGGGCGGTCGCTGACGGCGCGCACGACCGACCACGCCACTCCCTGCTCGGCACACACGGCGGCGACTGCCGCCGCTTCCATGTCGAGGCTGACCACGCCGTCCTCGGCGAGGCCAGCGAGCACGACCTCGTCGGTCAGGAACTCGGCCGTCGTCAGCATGACGCCGGACGCGTCCAAGCCGGGGAGCAGCGTCGGGCGCCATTCGGCCTGGGATGCGGCGTCGCGAACGACGGCGGGGACGACGAGATCGCCGACCCGGAGCCGGGGGTCGAGCCCGCCCGTCACACCGACCACGACGACGTGATCGGGGGCGGCGCGGCGGAGCAGGCGGCGGGTGGCGTCCGCAGCCGGGGCGGGGCCGACGCCGGCCAGGGCGGCCGTGACCCGGACTCCCCCCGCATCCCCGCTCCAGAACGTTCCGTCGGGAGTCGACGTTCGTCGCAGCGCCAGCAGCCGCACGATCGGCGCCATCTCCGAGGTCATCGGAGCGAGGATCCCGACGCTCGTCACCACTCCCGGCACCCGCGTCCCCGTCAGGGGCGGACGACGACCTTGCCGCCGTCGGCGTCACGAGACAGGCGGGCGAACCGCTCGGGGAGTGCGTCCAGCCCCACCGTCTCGGTGATCATCGCGCTCGGATCGATCGCCCCGGACGCCAGCGCTTCGATGGTGTCGGTGAAATCGCGACTTTCGTAGTAGATCGAGAACCGGATCTGGAGCTCCTTCGAGATCCCGGTCCAGGGCAGGAACGTGTCCTCCGACAGGCAGATGCCGACGACGTTCACCCGCCCTTCCCAGTCGGCGACCGACATCGCCTCGTTGAGCAGGCCGGGACGACCGGCGCACTCGAAGGCCACCGGCGGCTGACGCCGATCGGCGAAGGCGGCGCCCAACGGTTCGGTCGTGGGGTCGACCGCAGCCGACGCTCCCAACTCGGCTGCCAGGCGGCGACGAGGCTCGGAGGGGTCGCTGACGACGATCTCGCCGGCGCCGAGATGACGCGCCCAGAGGGTGATGGCCAAGCCGATCGGCCCCGCGCCGAGGACGAGCACGGGCTCGCCCTGCTCGGGCGGCGTCAGGCGCATGGCGTGGCGAGCGATCGCCAGGGGCTCCACGAGCGGTCGCACGGCGTCGTCGACGGTGTCGGGAATCGCGAACAGCTCGCGACCGCTCACCGAGACGTACTCGGCGAACCCTCCCGGCCGCTGCAGGCCGACGAGTTGCGACTGGAGGCACCGGTCGGGCCGGTCGGCCCGGCACCCTGCGCACTCGCCGCAGCCCACCAGGGGGCGGGCGACGACCCGGGACCCGATCGGCCACCTTCCGGCGTCGGCATCGGGCCCATGGTCCACGACCTCGCCGGCGATCTCGTGGCCCATGACGAGCCCGGGCGCACCGATGACGCCGGCCACGTGGAGGTCGCTGCCGCACACTCCACATCCGTCGACGCGAAGGACGACCTCGTCGCCCAGCGGCGTGGGGTCGGCGACCTCGGCGGTCTCGAGGGCAGGCGGCGCGTCGGAGAGGACGACGGCCCGCACGGTCAGGGAGCCCCGACGACGACCACCGGCGGGTTCGTCACTCCATGCTGGTCGGCGCACATCTGGAGGTAGAAGGGCAGCAAGGTGTGCGCGTCGATCACCAACTCCACGTTCCCCGCCTCGTCGAGGTTGAGGTTGGCGCCGTGGATGGCGAACCACACGTCGGTCACCTCGTCGTTCGACTCCGGCACGGTGAGCGTATGTACCGAACCGGCTGGCTCGTAGAGGTACGACCCGGCGACGTTCACCTGGTCGGCGCTCTCGCGGTAGTGCCACGACCCGGCGATGGTGAAGGCGTAGACGTGGCCCGTGTGCTTGTGGGTCGGGATGACAACGCCCGGCTGGAACCGATTGCGGACGACCCAGACGCCGGTGGCAAGGTCGACCTGGAGCAGCTGGAGGGTGGCCCCGTCGCCGATGTCGACGAACGGCAGCTCGTCCTCGCCCCGGTGGATGGCGCTGGGCGCCGTCTCGATGATCGCAGCCATGCGGCCCTCCCGATGTCCGACTGGGATGGCAACGGTACCGCCCGGGGTTTCCGCCCGCCCATCCTCGGGTAGCCCCGCGTCGCGCCCGCAAGGAGGTAACGATGGCGACCCGAGCAACTTCCCCCCAGGACCGCGTCGAGCGGATGTCCGCCATGCAGAAGGGAGCCGGCCTCGTCGGGGCCGTCTTCCTCTTGGTCGGGATCCTCGGCTTCATCCCGGGCATCACGACCAACTTCGGCGACATCACCTTCGCCACCGAGGACTCGGAGGCGGAACTCCTCGGCCTGTTCCAGGTGAACATTCTCCACAACATCGTCCACCTGGCGTTCGGCGTGGTCGGGATCTGGGCCGCCATGCGGACGTGGGACGTCGCCCGTACCTACCTGCTGGTCGGCGGGCTCGTGTACCTCGCCCTGTGGCTCTACGGCCTCGTCGTCGACCTCGATAGCGACGCCAACTTCGCCGCATTCAACACGGCCGACAACTGGCTCCACTTCGGGCTCGGCGTCGGGATGATCGGGCTCGGCACGCTCCTGTCGGGCGAGCGCACGCGGCGCACTCGGGCGCGGTCGTACGGCCACACCTGAGAGAGCAGGCATGCAGCGACGCCGGGCGATTCGTCAGCCCGGCGTCGTCGCGCGCCATGGGCACTCACGTCCCACCGTTTCAGACGTACTGGAACGAAAGGACCGAGCATGCCCCGCACCTTCACCGCCCTGGCGCTCGCCTGCGGATTCGTCATAGGGGTGGGAGATCCCAGCCTCGCCGTCGATGTCCGCCCTCCCACCGCGGAGATCGACGTCGTCGACGAGCGCACCTTCGTCGGGTGGGGACGGGACCGCGAACCTCAAGCCGACGGAAGTGTCATCTACACGTTCGCCTACTTCAGGATCGCCGACCGACGGCCCGTCGGAGGCCACGGAGGCGAGCGCACGCAAAGCGTCGAAGCCACGATCGCCCGCCGTCATTGCAGCGGCGAAGCGTAGTGACCCCTCCGTCGGTTGACGCTCAGGCTGCCAGATTGTG
>DATLFW010000173.1:0-2789 GCA_035540775.1 Acidimicrobiia bacterium | reverse complement strand
GGGTCACGCACGACGTAGAGCAGTCGGGCGTCGGGGACGACCGCAGCCATGCGCTCCGCCACGCCGGGGAACAGATGACGCATCGTGTAGTTCGGCGACGACTCGCCGGTGACGAGCCCGTCCGCCACCGGGGCGAACTGTGACCGGTACCACCCCTCGCCTCGTCGCCAGTTGCGGTGCGCGACGAAGAAGTCGAGTTCCTTGCGGGCAGGGAGGCCGACGCCGGGATGCAGTCCGAGGTACTGGAAGAGACTCGTCGTCCCGCTCTTCATGGAACCCACGATGACGAAGTCGGGCAGGCGCCCACCGGTCTCTCGTTCGCCATGGCTCGCGGTTGCGGTCTTCACTCCGATGCCGCTGCGCGTCCTCATCCCCCGACCTCCATGGCCTCGTGCGCCGCAGCGGTCGGCCGCCGGGCCGCCAAAAGTTCTCGGTACAGCTCGGCGTGCTTGCGCGCTTGGGACTCCGGTGGCGGAGACGGCGGAGGGAGAGGGTCGCCGCCGAGGGCGGTCGCCAGGGCGGATGCCCATTCGGCGACCTCGAGGGGGACGACGCGGCCCGCCTGGTAGCGCTCCACCTCCTCTCGAAGCGGCGGTGACGCGAGGACGGGTGTCCCGTTCGAGACGGCCCGATGGAGGACGCCGGAGTGGACGCCGTGCCGGTAGGGAAGGACGGCGACGTCGGCGGCCGCTGCCCACTGCTCGAACTCGTCGTCGTCGATCCAGCCGTCTCGCCGCTCGACCCCCGGCAGTGCGCAGAGTTCGTCGAGCGCATCGAAGGAACGGGGCGCAGCGCCGACGACGAACAGTCGGGCCGTGGGGACGGCGGCGCGAACTCGGGGCCAGGCCCCGGCGAGGAGGTCGAACCCCTTGTATGGGCGGACCAGGCCGAGCGCGACCGCGGCGGGGTCGTCGCCAAGTCGGAGCCTCGCCCGCGCCTCGGCCTTCGCGACGGGCGGTCGGTGCCCGAGAAGGTCGACGGGGATCACGCGGACCACGGCCTCGGGAGCCACCTGGCGGACGGTCCCTTCCGCCTGCTCGCCGTGGACGACGAGCGCGTCGGCTGCCCGCCAGCGGCGATGTTCACTGGCGTCACGCCGCCCCTCCTCGTGGGGCACGGCGTTGTGCACCGTCACCACGACCGGGGCGCGGCGGCGGGTCCAGGCGATGAGCGATGCGTCCCAGCGAGGCGTGAGCGGCGTCTGCAGGTGCACCACGTCGGGTTCGACGCTTCGGACGGCGCCGACGAAGGCGACGGTACGGGACGCGGACTCGACCAGCCGCGTGGCGAGGAGGCGAGGCCGGCTCCAACCCGCCACTTCGTCACCCCAACGTGTCGGTGGGAGCGAAGGTGCGCGACGAGCGAGCCCGAGGGGAGCGGCCACCGTCACGTCGATGCCGATGCGCTCGAGGCGGTCCACCAATTCCCCGGTGTAGACCACGAACCCTCCGCGCGCGGCGCCGTTGCACATCAGGACGCGCACTCCGACGTCACCTCCCGCAGCGGTTCGCCGTACCGGGGAACGGGGTACCCAATCCGCCGTGGGTCGACACGGTTCGTCACCGTTCGGTCGCCCACAGGGGTCTGACGTCGCAAAGGAGACGCACCGGCATGCCACGCCTCACGATCGGGGTCCCGGTCTTCAACATGGAACGTTTTCTCGGCGAAGCGGTGCGGTCGCTGCTCGCTCAGGACTTCGACGACTTCGAACTGGTCATCTCCGACAACGGCTCGACCGACCGGACGCCGGAGATCGCCCGGGAACTCGAGGCGGCCGACCCGCGGGTGCGGTTCGTTCGCCACGAACGGAACCGGGGCGCGGCGTGGAACTTCAACTACGTGATCCACACGACGGAATCCGAGCTGTTCAAGTGGGCCGCTGCGGACGACCTCTACGCCCCGACGTTCCTGGCGCGATGCGTCGAGGTGCTCGACCGCGACCCTGGGGTCGTGTTGGCGTACGCCCAGACCGTCGATGTCGACCTCGACGGCAACGTCTTTCGTGAATGGGGGCCACTGCCGTTCGCGACGCAGGAGGATCCGGCGGATCGCTTCGCCCAGATCGTCGTCGACATTCGCAAGGGCTTTCCGGTGTTCGGCGTCATGCGCCGCGCCGCGCTCGAGTCGACGCGCCTCCACGGCGACTACCCGGGCTGCGATCTCGTCCTCCTGGCGGAACTGGCTCTTCTCGGCCGCTTCCAGGAGGTGCCGGAGCCCCTCTTCCTCCACCGCGAACACCCCGGCCGGTCGATGAATGCCTACAAGCGGGAGCGGGGTCGAGCCGAGTGGTTCGACGCCGACAAGGCCGGCGCGATCACCATGCCCCGCTGGCGACGGGCGGCCGAGTACGTGCGGGCCGTCCAGCGCTCGTCCCTGTCGGCGGCGCAACGCCGGACGGCGTACGCGGCGGTGGCGAGGTGGGCGAACGCCAACCGACGGTGGCTCGTGTGGAACCTCGGGGGCGCCGCTCGCGACTACGGGCTTCGAATGATTGGTCGAGAAGACCGGATCCCGGGCGCTCCTGAGCGCCAACCCGACCCCGTCGCGTGATCGGCGGCGTGGAGATGGGAAGGCGAGAGCGGAGTCGCGCGCGCCGTGGTGGCTCGGTGACGCCCCGGTTCGTTCTCCGCGGTCCGAGGGTAAGAACCGGCGGAAGCGCCGGCGCGCTCAGGCTCCGGCGTCCTGTGGTCGCGGACGGGGAGTGAACGTTGGATCTGCGGGAATTGCGCTTCGCCTTCCGACGCCACTGGCCAGGTGCCGTGGTCGTCTTCCTCATCTGCGTGACGGTC
>DATLFW010000172.1:0-9655 GCA_035540775.1 Acidimicrobiia bacterium | reverse complement strand
CACGATCCCGCCACCGGCGAGCGCTTCACAGTCACCGTCGTCGGCGTCCTCGCCGACTCCGCGCCGTTCGAGATGGCCGGCGTCTCGGTGGCGCAGGAGACCCTCGCTCCTCTCGGGGCGCGGGCCGTCGCCACCACCCACTACGTGCAGATGACCCCGGGGGCCGATGCCGTGGCGGCCGCCGAGGAACTCGAAGCCGCCTTCCTCCCGCGTGGCCTCGAAGCCGAAGCGGTGAGCGACCTCCTCGCCGAGGCCGTCGGCCAGTCGTGGACGGTCAACCGGCTCATCCAGGGGTTCCTCGGGCTCGGCCTCGTCGTCGGCGTCGTCGCGCTCGGCGTGGTGAGCGCCCGATCGGTCGTCGAGCGGCGGCAGCAGATCGGGGTGCTGCGGGCCATCGGGTTCCAGCCGTCGATGGTGCGGCTCAGCTTCCTCGCCGAAGCGTCGTTCATCTCCCTGCTCGCCATCGGCGCCGGGACGACCCTCGGACTGATCACGGCGTTCAACGTGGTGCAGGACGTCGGCGCCAACGACAACGTGCCGTTCACCGTGCCGTGGCTCAACCTCGCCGTGATCTTCGCAGCCGTCTACCTGGCGGCGCTGGCGAGCACGCTCCTCCCCGCCCTGCGCGGGTCACGCGTGTACCCGGCCGAGGCTCTCCGCTACGAGTGACGGCACCGGGACGTCACTCGGCCAGCGCGTCGCGGTACTCCCCGAGGACGTTGATCACCACCGCCGTCAGCGGGACGGCGATGAACGCTCCCGCCAGCCCCAGGAGGGCGCCGCCGGCGGTCACGGCGACGAGGATCACGACCGGGTGGAGCCGGAGGGTGTGGCCGAAGACGACCGGGGCCAGCAGGTCGTTGTCGAGTTGCTGGACCACGAGGGCGACGCCCGCCACGATCAGGGCCGGCGTAAAGCCTGCGGTGGCCAGCGCCACGAGCACGGCGATGACGCCGGCCACGATCGCCCCGACGAAGGGGACGAAGGCGGCGAAGAACGTGAGCACGGCGACGGGAACGGCCAGCCCACCGCCGGCGAGGAAGAGTGCCAGCCCGATGGTGATCCCCTCGACGATGCCGAGCATCGCCGACCCTCTGAGGTAGCCGGCGAGTGTCGTCCAGGCGCGGGCGGCGAGTCGACGGGTGAGTTCACGACGCTGCGCTGGCAGGTGTGACAGCGCCCATTCCTGGATCTGCTCGCCGTCCTTGACGAAGAAGAACGCGATGACGAGCGCGAGGAGGACGCCCGCGATCACCTCGAAGACGACGACGCCGCTCACGATCGTCCCGGCGTTCGACCGCAGCGATCGCGACACGATGTCACGAGCCTCCTCCCGGAAGTCTTCGATGTCGGCGCGGCTGACGTCGAAGGGGCTCTCGTCGACGAGCCAGTCCTCGACGTCGTCGACCCCCTCTTCGATGGTCGTTCCGAGGTCGGCGAATTCGTCGACCATCGCCGGAACGATCAGGGCCCCCGCCAGGCCGAGCAGGCCGAGGAAGGCGAGCATCGCCGCCCACGCCGCCAGCGCCTTCGGCCATCCCTTCGACCGGAGCCAGCGGGCAGGCACGTTGAGCGCGACGGCAAGGAGGAGGGCAACGATGAGGGGGAAGACGATGAGCCGGACCTGCCACAGCAGCCAAAGCACGCCGTACAGGGCAATGGCGATCACGATGAAGCGCCACGCGTAGGCCGCCAGACGCTCGATGGCAGGGTGGACACGGCGGGGTTCGCCCTCGCGCCCGATCCCCCGCTCGCCCGTCTCAGTCATCCTCGCTCAACCTACCGTTCGACAGCGCGGGGTGCCGCGACCGGCGCGAACCGCGACAATGGCGCCATGGACGAGATTGCCGGCCGCGCTTCCGTCGCCTTCCCACGCCGCTGGTGGTACCCCGCGTGCATGTCGAACGAGCTCAAGGGCAAGCCCGTCGGGATCACGCTCATGGACGAGCCGGTGGTCGTGTTCCGCGACGGCGCAGGTTCCGCTCACGCCCTCGCCGACCGCTGCCCTCACCGGAACATGCCCCTCTCCCTCGGTCGCGTGGCCGACGACGGCTGCCTCGAGTGCTGCTACCACGGGTGGCGTTTCGACGGCGACGGCACCTGCAGGGCGGTCCCTGGCCTTCTCGGCGGAGACGCCGCCGCCTCCCCCAACCGTGCCGTTGCCGCCTACCCCGTCGAAGAGCGCGACGGCGTCGTGTGGCTCTGGCCGGAGGCGGGCGCGACGCCCGCACGGCCGCCCTTCGAACTCCCTTCCTTCGACGGGGCCGGGACCGGGCAGGTGGTGTTCCGCTACGACCTCGAGTCGACGATGCACGCCGCGCTCGAAAACGCCCTCGACGTTCCGCACACCGCCTTCCTCCACCGTGGAATCTTCCGGGGCGGCGATCCGAGGGAGATCACGGCCGTGCGCCGTGATCTCCCTGAGGGGATCGAGGTGCAGTACCTCGGCGAGCCGGTCGGGATGGGACCCATCCGCGGCAAGCAGGGGTCGGCGACCACGTTCGACCACTGGGACCGCTTCTTCCTCCCGGGCATCGCCCAGATCGAATACCGCGTCGAGGGGTGGCTCCGGATCGTGAACACGATCGTCCACCTCCCCCTCTCCCCCTTCCGGACCCGAGCGTGGTTCGTCGTCCGGTTCTGGACGCGCCTTCCGGCCGCCGTCGTGAAACCGATCGTGTTGGCCCGCGGGAAGCAGATCCTCCGCCAGGACGCTTGGGCGCTCGAACACCAGACCGAGCAGATCCGCCGCTTCGGCGGCGAGCAGTACTCCTCGACCGACCTCGACGTGATGGGCAACGGCATCTGGCGCCTCCTGCGGCGCGCCGAACGCGACGAGGTGGCGGCCGGGAACGGATCGGGGGTCGCGGACGGTTCCACCCCGGAGACGGGCACCGACGAGGTGACGTTCACCATCTGATCACCAACGAGGAGCCGAGATGTTCAACCGCTTCAAGACCGCCATGGCCCCCGACGACATGGTGCTGGCCGGCCGGTCGTCGTACGCCTTCACGGTGCCCGAGCGCCACGCGGTGCTGGGCACCCCGATCCAGCCGCCGTTCCCCGAGGGGATGGAAACCGCCGTCTTCGGGCTGGGGTGCTTCTGGGGCGCCGAGCGGCTCTTCTGGAGTCTCGACGGCGTCTACACGACCGCCGTCGGATACGCCGGTGGCGTCACCCCCTACCCGACGTACGAGGAAGTGTGCAGCGGGCTGACCCGGCACGCCGAAGTCGTGCTCGTCGTCTACGACCCGGCCCGCATCGGATTCCAGGACCTCCTCCAGGTGTTCTGGGAGGCACACGACCCGACCCAGGGCATGCGGCAGGGCAACGACGTCGGGACGCAGTACCGAAGCGCCGTCTACTGGACGACCGACGAGCAGCGCCGGGTCGCCGAGGCATCGCGCAACGCGTACGGGCGACAGCTCGAAGCGGAAGGGTTCGGGCCGGTCACGACCGAGCTCGCCCCCGCCGGACCCTTCTACTACGCCGAGGACTACCACCAGCAGTACCTGCACAAGGTGCCGAACGGGTACTGCGGCCTGGCGGGGACCGGCGTGTCCTGCCCCGTCGTTTGACCGGCGACGGCCGCGTCGCCGCGGCCATGGAGAGGGCCGCCGGCGGCGCGACCGCTCCCTTCGGGTGGACCCCGCTGGTCGCGATGGTGCTCGTCACCCTCGTCGACCGGATCGAGAGTTCCGTCGTCGCCGGCGTCCTTCCCCTCCTCCAGGACGAGTGGGGGTTCAGCGACAGCGCGGGCGGCGCAATCCCGGCCGCGGTGGGGATCGCCGGCCTCGTCGTGACGCTGCCGGCCGGGCGCCTCGCGGACCGCGTCGACCGCCGCCGGCTGGTGGCGGGAGTGGTGGCGTCGTGGTCGCTCATCATCGCCGGATCGGGGCTGGCGACCGGCTTCGCCATGTTCTTCGCCACCCGCGTGGTGCTCGGCGCTGCCGACTCGCTGGAAGGACCGTCGGCCGCCAGCGCTCTCGCCGACTACTACCCGCCCCGGGCGCGCGCCCGCGTGTACGGCTACCACCGCATGGCGACGTTCGCCGGCGCACCGCTCGGCGCCCTCCTCGGCGGCGTCGTCGGCGAACTCTTCGGATGGCGGTGGGCGTTCTTCTTCATGATCGTCCCCGGATTGATGGTCGCCTGGTTCGTGCGGCGGCTGCCCGAGCCGCGCAGAGGCGAGGTCGACCGTCTCGTCGCGTGGGCCGGGATCGCCGGCGACACCAGCGAGACCGGCGACACAGGACCGGACGCGAGCGCGACGGTCGCGCCCGAACCCGCCCTTCCGTCCCCGACCACGCTTCGCGCCGATCTCCGGCTCCTCACTCGCATCCCTACCGTCGCCCGCCTCTACCTCGGTTTGCTCGTTCTCTTCTTCGGGCTTGGCGGCGTCGCGTTCTGGTTGCCGTCCTTCTTCGAGCGCACCTACGACGTCGGGGAGTCGGCGGCGGCGGCCTTGGCGGCCGGCATCGGGCTGGTCGGCGTCGGAACCGGCGCGACGGTGGGCGGGGTGCTCGGTGACCGCTGGCATGGGGTCCGCCCCGGCGCTCGTCTCCTGATCGGCGGTGGCGGGCAACTCCTTGGGTCGAGCGCCCTCCTGGCCGCCTTCGCGCTCGACCCGCTCGCCCTCCGTGCACCGCTCCTGGCGCTGGCCCTCGCCCTGGCCTCGCTGGGAATCCCGACGTTGTCGGCGGCGATCGCCGACGTCCTTCCGACTCGCCGCCGAGGGGTCGGCTTCGCCCTGCTGAATTTCGTCGTCGCGCTCGGCGGGTCGCTCGGCCCGCTGGCCGTCGGCGGTCTTTCGGACGCCTTCGGCTCTCTCACCGCCGCGCTCGGGACCCTGGCGCTCCCGGTGGCGGCCGGAAGCCTGATCGTGTTGAGCGCCCGGCGGACATACGAGGACGACGCCGCCGCCGTCCTCGCCGACGCCCTCGCTGTCGACGACTTCGATGGCACCGGCGCCGTCGATGACACCCGTCGATGACACAATGAGGCCATGACGACCGCCGCCAGCGCCACGCCCGACGTCGACACCCGCGTCGACGAACTGATCGACGAGGAGATCGACGAACGTCTCGACCACCGCCCCGGCGAGGGCGACCACGACCGCTTCGCACACATCGTCACCCGCGACGACCAGATGCGCGGGTACGTGCTCGGCGAGGCGGTGACGGCGCTGTGCGGGAAGCGGTGGGTCCCCAGTCGCGACCCGAAGCGCTACCCGGTCTGCCCCACCTGTAAGGAACTGCTGGGCCGCATCCGGTCGGGCGGCTCGGGCGGGTCCGGAAGCGGCGGGGGCTCCGAGGGCGACTGACGAGCGGTCCGGTACACCAGGACGGGCCACCCGACGAGGAAGACGGTCGCGAACAGGAACCACTGCACCGCGTAGCTGAGGTGTGGGCCCTCACCGAGTTCGGGAGCGGGAAGCGCCACGGGGAAGGCGCCGCCCGCTGGCTGCTGGTCGACCCGCTGCACGAAGACCGGGAAGAGGTCGAAGGGGATCTGAGCGTCGAGCCGCTCGACGTCGATCCTCGCCACGTGCGTGAGACGCCCGGCGGCGGGATCGCTCGGCCCGAACCGTCCCCGCTCCTCCGTCTCCCTGACGAAGCCCTCGACACGGACGGCCCCTTCGGGTGCCGCTGCCTGGGGTGGAACGGGGGCGTCCGGATCGACCACGGGCACGAACCCCCGGTTGACGAGGACGGCGGTGTCGCCGTCGGTCACGAGCGGCGTGACGACGTGCTGGCCCGGTCGCCCGTCGAGCGAGCGCCCGCGGACGAGGACCTCGTGTTCGGGCGCGTAGTGCCCGAACACGACGACGCGGCGAAATGCGGTTCCGTCACCCGTTCCATCAGGCGCCACCACCGCACCGAGCGGCGCGATCGGCGCACTTGACCGCTCCTCGATGAGGCGATTGCGATCCCGCCGCTGGTCGAGACGATCGAGCTGCCAGATGCCGAGCCGCACGCAGACACCCGCCGCCAGGACGACGAGGACGAGGCCGGCCAGCCACCGCCCGCGGAGCGCGAATCGGTACACGGCTGTGAGGGTACCGGCGGCGCCACCCCGCCAACGAAGGCTCAACGGACGATCAAGGTTTCGTCCAACGCGCGATGTGGGTACACGACCACGTACCGCAGGAGGACCGGTGTGAGCGCGCTCGATTCCCCCTCCACAACCGACGTCATTGACCGGCCGTTCGCCGGCAGACTGCCTCCTGCTCCCATCACGGCCGCCAGCCTCGCCTACGGGGCGAGCGGGATCGACCAGGTCCGGCGGCTGGTGGAGGAGGCAGCGACGGCCGCCGGTCTCACCAGCGGCCGTCGAGACGACTTGGTCGTCGCGGTATCGGAGATCGCGTCGAACAGTGTGCGACACGGCGGCGGCAGCGGCGTGCTCCGCATCTGGTCGGACGAGCGCGCCCTCGTGTGCCAGGTCGAGGACGCCGGCTACATCCGCGACCCGTTGGCCGGCCGGGTGCGCCCCGCCCCGACGGCCGAGGGTGGTCGAGGGCTCTGGCTGGCGAACCACCTCTGCGACCTCGTCGAGATCCGCTCCTCGGAACGCGGTACCGTCGTCCGGATGCGGATGGAGTTGCCCGGTCGGTAGGCGGGCGGCAGAGGGGGGCGACGATGGCGTACCCGGTGGATCTCCACCTCGAGACACCCGATCGCATCGCCAACTGGCGCCCACTCGTCCACTGGCTCCTCGCGATCCCGCACCTGCTCCTCGCCAACGCGCTGAGCAACGTCGGCCCCGTCGTCGCCGTCATCTCGTGGTTCGCCATCGTCTTCACGGGGCGCCTGCCCGAGGGCCTGGCGCGGTTCCAGTGCCTCGTGATCCGGTACCAAGCGCGCGCGTACAGCTACGCCCTCTGGATGCGCGAGCCCTACCCTGCGTTCGACTTCTCGATGGCCTTCGACGACCCCGGGGGCGACCCGCTGCGCGTCGACCTGCGTCCCCAACTGACCGACCGGAACCGCCTGACCGTCGGCCTCCGGCTCCTCTGGATCATCCCGATCGCACTCTTCTTCGCCCTGGTGGCGCTGGTGGCCGCCGTGATCGTCTTCCTCGGCTTCTTCGCCGTCTTGTTCACCGGGCGCTGGCCGGCCGGGATGTTCCGCTTCCTCGTCGGAACGGCGCGCCTCAGCGTCCGCGTGGGCGCCTACGGCTCCCTGCTCGTCGACGACTATCCGCCGTTCTCGCTCGATTCGGAGCCCTCGACGGCTCCGGCGTGACGCCTACTCCAGACCGGCGACCACGACGGCCCGAGCGTCGGCAGACGCCTGGCGCTCGCCGATGATCGCCTGGTAGCCCTCCGAGTCGTACCAAGCCCTGGCCGCGTCGACCGACTCGAACTCGAGGATCACCGTCTGGGGCCCGTGCCAGTCGCCCTCCAGCACCTCGGGCTTCTGGTCGAAGGCGATCGGGCGCCCGCCCGCCTCGACGATGGTCCCGATGGCCTTGCCGACATAGGAATCCATCCCCGCCGGGTCGTGCACGTCCTCGGTGAAGATCACGTACCCCTTCGCCATCGCTGTTCCCTCCCGCGCTCTGGTCGCTTTGTCGGTCGAGGGAGCATAGGGTGCAATGGCAACGGACTCGACGAAAGGAAGAGGACCGTGATCCGACGCTTCCTGGCGACGATGCTCGCCCTCCTCGCCCTCGCCCTCGTCACCGTCGCGTGTGACGGCGGCGACGACGACACCGACGACGGTGCGGCGGCGACCACGACCGAGGCAACCGACGACGGCGCCGACACCGGCGACGACGCCGCGGGCGGTGGGGCGAGCGTCACGGCCGTCGACATCTCGTTCCAGCCGTCCACCGTCGAGGTTCCCGCCGGCTCCACCGTGACGTGGACGAACGAGGACACCGTTGCCCACACCGTCACCGCCGGGGAACCCGGGGAACCGGCCGACACGTTCGACGAGTCGCTCCCGGCGGGTGAGACCGCCGAGGTCACCTTCGACGAGGCGGGGACGTTCGCGTACTTCTGCCAGATCCACCCGTCGATGACGGCGGAAGTCGTCGTGAGCTGAGCGTCAGCGGAGGTCGAAGCGGTCGAGGTTCATGACCTTGTCCCACGCGGCCACGAAGTCGGTGACGAATGCCTCCTTGGCATCGTCGGCGCCGTAGTACTCGGACACTCCACGGAGCTGGGAGTTGGCACCGAAGACGAGATCCACGGCCGTCGCCGTCCATCTCACCTCCCCACTCGCCCGGTCACGCCCCTCGTAGACGTGCTCGTCGGAGGCCGACGTCTCCCAGTCGATGCCCGGGTCGAGCAGATGCACGAAGAAGTCGTTGGTCAACGTGCCGGGGCGATCGGTGAAGACGCCGTGGCGCGATCCCCGGTAGTTGGCGTCGAGCGCCCGCATGCCGGCGACCAGCACCGTCATCTCGGGCACCGTGAGCGCCAGCATGTTGGCCCGGTCGATGAGCCGCGTCTCGGGCGGCAGCTTCTCCCCTGGGCGGAGGTAGTTGCGGAACCCGTCTGCCGTCGGCTCCAGCACGTCGAACGTGTCCACGTCGGTCTGCTCTTGCGAGGCGTCGGTGCGCCCCGGCGTGAACGGGACGGTGATGTCGGAGCCGGCGTCCCTGGCGGCCCGCTCGACCGCTGCGCACCCCGCCAGGACGACGACATCGGCGAGCGAGATCCGCACGTCGCCGGACTGCGACGCGTTGAAGTCGGCCCGGACCTGCTCGAGCGCCGCCAACGCCTGGGCCAGCTCGTCGGGCTCGTTCACCTCCCAGTCCTTCTGCGGTGCGAGCCGGATGCGCCCGCCGTTCGCCCCGCCGCGCTTGTCGGTGTCGCGATACGACGCCGCCGCCGCCCAGGCGGTGGCGACCAGCCGCGGGATCGACAGCCCCGACCCCAGGATTTGGCCCTTCAGGGCGGCGATCTCGTCGTCGCCGACGAGGGCGTGGTCGACATCGGGAACGGGGTCCTGCCACAGCTGCGGTTCGGGAACCCACGGGCCCAGGTAGCGTGAAACGGGCCCCATGTCGCGGTGCAACAACTTGTACCAAGCCTTGGCGAACGCCTCGGCGAGCTCGTCGGGGTTCTCGTGGAAGCGCCGGGCGATGGGCTCGAAGACCGGGTCCATGCGCAGGGCGAGGTCGGTGGTCGCCATCATCGGGGCGTTCCGCTTTGACGGGTCGTGGGCGTCGGGGACCGCCTCTTGCGCCTCGGGGTTGGTCGGGCGCCACTGGTAGGCCCCCGCCGGGCTCTGGGTCAGCTCCCAGTCGTAGGAGAACAGGTTCTCGAGGAACCCGTTGTCCCACCTCGTCGGGTTGTTGGTCCACGCACCTTCCAGGCCACTCGTGATGGTGTCGGGCCCCTTGCCGGTGCCGAAGGTGTTCCGCCATCCGAGGCCCTGCGAGTGCACGGGACAGCCCTCTGGCTCCGGCCCGACGTAGTCGGGGGAGGCAGCGCCGTGGCACTTGCCGACGGTGTGACCGCCGACGATGAGCGCCACCGTCTCCTCGTCGTTCATCGCCATCCGGTGGAACGTCTCGCGGATGTCGCGAGCGGCGGCCAGCGGATCGGGGTTGCCGTTGGGGCCCTCCGGGTTCACGTAGATGAGGCCCATCTGCACCGCGCCGAAGGGGGCGGCCAGCTCCCGGTCGCCGCTGTAGCGCT
>DATLFW010000171.1:0-5943 GCA_035540775.1 Acidimicrobiia bacterium | reverse complement strand
CGACCTGGCGTTCGAACTCGGAAGCCTCGACGGGGTCGAGGGTGTGGTCGGCGTTCCCGATCACAGCGCGATGGATGCCCGCGTCCTTCAACACCTCGCCGAGCGCACCGACCTCGCCGCCGAACAAGAGGGCGTCGTTGCGCTTCACGAGTTCGGGGACGGTCAGGCTGAGGACTCGGGCATCGGTCGACAACCCCATCCGCCGCTCGTAGATCTGCTCGGCCCGCTCGCCGTCGAAACGCTCGTCGGGTCCGAGCGCCATCCCCGCGACCGAGGACGAGCCGGCCCGAGTGCCGGCGCCGAGCGTCGTGTAGCCGGTGGCCGCATCCGTCTTGCGCCGCACCACCCGTACGGCGAGATCACCGACCGCGCTCCGCTCGAACAGCCGGTCGAGGTTCGGGGTGTCGGCGGCGTCGAGGAGCGACCACGTGACCGTCGGAAGGGTGACCACGAGCAGTCGCCGCACCGGCGGAGGCTCAGCCGGGGACTGACCGCGCGCCGGTGTGGCCACGGTCGCCAGCACCCCCGCCAGGACGAGCAGGGCCCATCGACGTCGCATCATGCTCCCATCCGTTCACGCACCAACCGCCGCAACGGCGGCGGATGGACCGCCGCCGTGTAGAGCCCGGCGCCCACGATTCCCAATGTCGCCAGCACCGCCATCTGCGCCAGCCGCTCGCTTGGATCCACCAGGTTCCAGGCCGCCCACGCTCCCGCGCCCAGGACCGCCGCCACCGGAACCGCCCGGACGAGCGCCATGGGGAGGAACCGCTCCCCGAGTCGCGCCGACACCCGGCTCCCCAGCACCAGCGACGCCAGTGTGTACGCCACGGTGAGGCCGAGGCCCATCGCGACCAGCCGCCCTTCCGGGCCGAACCGGGGAGCCACGAGGGCCATGAAGCCAGCACCGACCAACGCGCTGCCCACCGACACGACCGTCGGGGTGCGGCTGTCGCCCAGGGCATACGACGCCCTCGTGAGGAGGAGGAAGGCGCTGTAGGGCAGCAAGCCGAGCGCCAGGCCGCCGAGGGCACCGGCCATGAGGCGAACGCCGAGGTCGGTCGTCTCGCCGAAGGCAACGACTTCCATGATCGGCCTCCCGAGGGCGACGTACACCGCCGTCGCTGGCACGACGAGGAGCGCCATGGAGTCGAGTCCCCATCGCAGGTGCCGCCCGAACGACTCGTGGTCGCCGCCCCCGGCGTCGCTCGCCAGTTCGGGGAGGATCACGTCGTGGATCGACTGACCCAGCACGGCGTACGGCACCAAGAAGAACGTGTACGCGACGTAGTAGGCGACCACCCCTCCGGGCACCGCCATCCCGACGACGATGGCCGTGCCGAGGAGAATCCCGACGCTGGCGTTCTGGAACCCCGCCCAGGCGGCGTGGCGGACGGCGTCACCCACCCCGGGTTCACGACGGAAGAGCCGAGGACGGAGACGGAAACCGTCTCGATACAGCGCTGCAACGGGGACGCCGACGAAGGCCGCCACCCCGAGGGTGCCGGCGAGGCCGAGGGTCACCTTCTCGGTCACGGAGAGATCGAAGCCGGGCGCGGCTCCGTCCCGCAGCACGGCGAAGATCGCCATGCCCGCGACCATGACGATCGTGTTGCCGATCGGCGCCATGGCAGGGACGGCGAACCGGCGTCGCGCGTGCAACACCGCTGTGGCGACAGCCCCGAACGCGTAGAGCAACACCTGCGGGATGAAGAACCGCAGCAAGAAGGTGGTCAGGTCACGCTGGCGCGCCGCCTCCTCAGGAGGGAGATCGGCGCCGGCGGTCAACAGCCGAGCGATCCACGGAGCCGCCAGCACCCCGGCGAGGGCCACTGCGCCGAGGACCACCATCGCAACGCCGAGCAGCGAGCCGGCAAGCGACTCCGCTTCGTCGTCGCGCCCACGCGCGAACCGTTCGACGAAGGCAGGAACGAGCACGGCCGACAGGGCACCGGCCGCCAGCAGTTCGAACAGGACGTTCGACACGAGGTTCGAACCTTGGAAGGTATTGCCGAGGTGGGTCGTGCCGAGGACTGCCGCGATGACGAGCACGCGCACGAACCCGATCACCCGGGACACGGCCGTTGCCACCCCCATCAGGGCCGCCCGCCGGCCGACAGGAGCGGCTGCCCGCTGGTCGGTTCCGCCCGGCGGGTTCACCCCGCCTGGACCTCCTCGACCTCGGGCACTTGGCGCGACGCGCGGTCGCCGGCGCCGTAGTGGCCCACGTCTCCGTCACCGAGCCGCTCGAGCGCGGCGACCAGAGCCACCCGCCCCCGGATCGACTGCAGGCTGTCGACGGTGGCGACCCGATCGGACAGTTCGGCGTCGCCGCGCACGCCCGCCAGCACGGCTCCGGGCGGGTCGTCGCCGCCGCGGTCGACCGACGCAGCCAAGGTGGGGACGCCGACGGCGTCCAACGCCGTCACCAGGGGCACGAGCAGGGTCTCGGCTTGCACATCGCCGCCCACCCGGTCGACGACGACGGCCCGGGCCCCGGCCGGCGGGTAGGCGGTCAAGTCGACGTCGGGGCCGCCGACCGTCTCCACGGACAGGAAGTCGGTCTCGACCATGGCGACGAGGAGGTCCACGGCAACCTCCTCGCCCGGCTCCCGTTCGACGGCGCTCGACGTCGTCGACGAGGACGCGGGGTCGTCGCCCTGCCGGGTCAGGGCCACCTGGGCAGCGGGGACCTCGGCGGCCGGCACAGCCAACCGTTCGGCGAGCTGGCGGATCAACGCCCGGCGAGCCGTCGCCGCCGTCATGTCGGGGCCGTCGACGAGGTCGCGGATGGTCTCGCGCTGCTCCTCGCTGCTGAGGTCCCACGCCGGTTCGAGCCACAGCACGGCTGGCACGTCGGCCCCGGCGTCCCGCAGCACGTCGACGGCGGCGCGTACGGTCCCGTCGTCGACACCACGAACCGCCAGCAGGGTGACGGGGACCTCGATCAGGCGTCCTTGGACGGCCAGCGGCGACACCTGCTCCGCGTACTGCTCCACGTCGTGGAGGCGCGAGCGAAGATCGCTGCTCTCCTGGCGGGCCTCCGAGACGTTGCGTTCAACGCGGTCGATCTGCGACTCGAGTCCGTCGACGATGGCCCGGTCGATGACCGTGGAACCGACGACGACGCCGACGGCGAGCGCGAGGAACACCGCGATCAGCGAGACGAGATGGAAGCGGAAGTTGATCATCGTCCTCCGTGGCGCCGATCGCCACGCGTCGGGGTCGAGTCGGGCGCTAGAACGCGTCGGTGATGTCGAACCACAGTTCGCGGAGCGTCACCTCGATGCCGCGCAGGAACACCTGGAGCGGCTCGGAGACCAGGGCGATCGTGAGCACTGCGAACACGGCCGCCAGGATGAGCATGAGAACGTCGACGCGCCGGATGCGCGCCTCGTAGAGGCGGTTCACGCCCTTGGCGTCGACCAGTACGGGACCGAGACGGAGCCGGGTGAGGAACGTCGAGGCCATGCCCTTGCGCCCCTTGTCGAGGAACTCGACCATCGTCGCATGGGTGCCGACGGCGACGATGAGGCTGGCGCCGGCCTCGTAGGCCAGGAGCATTGCGACGTCCTCGCTCATGCCCTCGGCCACGAACTCGGCGTAGTCGACGCCCCAGGCGAGCAGCTCCTCGCGTCCGGGGGCGCGGCCGTCGGGGTGCACGTGGTGGATGAGTTCGGCGCCGCACCGCACGGCGCGTTCGGTCAGCGAATCGAAGTCGCCGGTGATGATGTCGGGCCGCATTCCCAGGTCGAGGAGTGCGTCGGCCCCGCCGTCGACCGCGATCAGGACCGGGTTGAACTCCTTGATGTAGGCGCGCAGGGCCCGCAAGTCGTTCTTGTAGTCGTGACCCCGCACCACGACCAGGGCATGCCGGCCTTCGATCTTCGTGCGAAGCGGCGGAAGATCGAGCGGGGCGAACGTGAGCTTCGCCTCGGCCTGGATGTACTCGAGCGTGTTGACGGCGAAGCGCTCCAACTCCTCGCCGATGGCACGTTGAGCCGCCTTCATTGCCTGGTGCACCGAGACATCGGTCTGGCGGACCCCGTGGGCGAGCAGTTCGCCGCCCCGCCACACCTCGTCGCCTTCGATGCGAAGGACGTCGCCGTCCTGGAGGACGTCGAGCAACCCCGTCCCGGCCTCGTCGACCAGCACCACCCCCGCCCGGATCAGCACCTGCGGGCCCGTGTTGGGGTAGCGCCCGGAGATCGACGGGGCGGCGTTGACCACGGCGACCACCCCGGATTCCACGAGTCCTTCGGCCGCCACCCGATCGAGGTCGCGGTGGTCGATGACGGCGATGTCGCCCGGGTTGAGCCGACCGATCAGCCGCTTCGTCCGCCGGTCGGCCTTACAGCCGCCCTGGACCGTTTCGGGAGGTGCGACGGTCTTCACGAGCGTCGGCCCCGCGCCGCCTCGCCGAGGAGCTCCTCGGCGTGATCGCGGGCGCGCGCCGTCCCGGTGCCGCCCAGCATCCGGGAGAGTTCACCCACTCGTTCGGTTCCTTCCACCGTCCGTACCTCGGCCACCGTCCGTCCGGAGACCTCTCGCTTCTCGACCACGACGTGCGAGTCCGCCGGCGCCGCCACTTGCGCCAGGTGCGTGACGCACAGCACCTGGTGGCTCTCCGCCACGAGGGCGAGCTTGCGGCCCACGGCGACGGCCGCCTGACCCCCGATCCCCGCGTCGACCTCGTCGAAGACGAGCGTTGGTGGGGCCTCCGTGAGGACCACGCGGGCGGCAAGCATGGTACGCGCCAATTCCCCGCCGGATGCGACGCGGGTGAGGGGCTTGAAGCCCTCCCCAGGGTTGGCGGCAAGGAGGAATGTCACCTCGTCGAAGCCGTCCTCGGGCAGCGCGTCACCCTCGACGCCGGGAACGGGGCGAATCTCGACGACGAGTTCGGCCGCCGGCATCGCCATTTCGCGGACGACCGACGTGATGGCGGCACCCAGCCGTCCGGCAGCGGCGGATCGGATCTTGCTCAGCCGGGCGGCGGCGGCTCGGGCTGCGTCGCGAGCTGCGTCGCGCTCGGCGGCGAGCACGCGGGCGCGATCCTCGGCACCGAGGAGATGGTCGAGGCGCTCCCCCACCTCCTCGCGGTACGCCAATACCTCCGCGAGTGTGTCGCCGTACTTGCGCTGGAGGTCGCGCAGCAGGCGCCGGCGGGCCCCGACCTCTTCGAGGCGAACGGGGTCGTCGGTGATCCCCTCGGCGACGAGGCGGATCTCGCGGCCCAGCTCGGCGGCCTCCTGCTGCAGCACCGCGAGGCGCGACGCCGCGTCGCCGAACCCCGGACGCCCGTCGAGGCGGGCGACGGCATCGCCGAGACCTTCCAGCACCGGCCCTTCGAGGGCAGCGTGGGCGGCAGCCGCCGCTTCCCGGTGCGAGGCCGCATCAGCCAGCAGGTCGGCCTCCGACTGGAGCCGCTCGTCTTCGTCGGAACCGTCGATGGCGGCAGCGTCGATCTCGTCGGCCTGGAACCGGAGGAGGTCGACCTCGCGCGCCCGCTCCCGCGTGTCGCCGCCGAGGCCGTCGAGTTCCGCCGTCAACGCCGTCACCCGGGATCGCGCCGCCCGGTATTCGGCGAGCGCCTCGGCCGCGGCCGAGCCGGCGAACCGGTCGAGTGCCGCTCGCTGGGTGGCCGGGGCGAGAAGCGCCTGGTGGCTGTGCTGGCCATGGAGGTCGACGAGATGGCGGCCGATCTCGGCGAGAAGCCCGACGGGGACCGGGCGCCCGTTCACGTAGGCGCGGCTGCGGCCGTCGGCCGGCACCACGCGGGTGACGACGACCTCGTCGAGGTCGCCGTCGAAACCCGCCATCCCTTCGATGGAAGTGAGGGCACACCGTTCGGGGTCGCCGAGCTCGAAGCGCGCCTCGACCCGGGCTTCGCCCGCCCCCCGGCGCACGAGGGTGGCGTCAGCACGCGCACCGACGAGGAGT
>DATLFW010000170.1:0-3077 GCA_035540775.1 Acidimicrobiia bacterium | reverse complement strand
CGTTCGAGGGCGTCGTGCACGCCGTCAACGTCTCGGCCCGCCGGGTGACGGGCGTCGTCCAGACCGGGTCGCTCCCCGTCTACGTCGCCGTGATCCTGCTGGTGACTGCCGGCGTGCCCGCGTTCCTGTTCGGCACCGGCGTCCCGTGGCCCGGCTGGCCGGACGCATTCGACGTTCCTCTCCAGATCCCCCTCGCCGCCGTCGTCGTCGGTGCCGCGGCGATGGCGGCGGCCGTGCGACGCCGTATCGCCGCCGCCGTTCTGCTCGGCGTCGTCGGGTACGGGGTGGCGCTGCTCTTCGTCGTCCAGGGCGCTCCGGATCTGGCCCTCACCCAGTTCGCCGTCGAGACCCTGCTCACCGTCGCCTTCGTCCTCGTCCTGCGCTTCCTCCCCGGCCACTTCGAGCGCCGCCGACCAGCCGTCGGCCTCCCGATGCGCGTCGCGATCGCGACGACGGTCGCGGCGGGCACGTTCTTCTTCGCACTCGTCGCCGCCGGGCACCGAACGGCGCCGCCCGTCGGTCCACAGATCACCGACATCGCCCTTCCGGAAGGGCACGGCCGCAACGTCGTCAACGTCGTGCTCGTCGACGTGCGCGCCCTCGACACCTTCGGCGAGATCAGCGTCCTCGTCGTGGCGGCGCTCGGCGTCGTCGCTCTCGCCCGTGTCGGGCGTCGAGGGGCCGAGGCGGTTCCGCCCCCACCGCTGCTCGCGCCGGGAGGTTCGCCGGAGCGGGCCGGGGAGGGGCGCGCATGAGACGTTCCACGATCGTCGATACCACCGCCCGGCTGATCTTCCACTCGGCGATGGTGTTCTCGCTGTACCTGCTCTTCGCCGGACACAACGCGCCCGGTGGAGGGTTCGCCGGCGGGCTGGTGGCGGGGACGGCGGTCGCCATCCATTACGTCGCTGGCGGCGTCGACGACGTCCGGACAATCACGCGGGTCCGCCCGTGGACGGTCCTCGGCGCCGGGCTCACACTTGCGGCGGTCGTCGCTCTCGTCCCGTTGGCACTCGACGGCTCGGTGCTGGCGGCGGGATACCGGGAGTTGGACGTCCCTGTGCTCGGTGCCGTGAAGCTCTCGAGCGTCCTCGCGTTCGACATCGGCGTCTACGCCGTCGTCTTCGGCCTCGTCACCATGCTCTTCGAAGCGTTCGGCGACGAGGCGTTGCCGGCCGACGAGGCGGACCGATGACCATCGTCCTCGCCGCCACCGCTGCCGCCCTCTTCGGATGCGGCACGTTCCTCCTGCTCCAACGCCAGCTGACGAGGATCGTGGTGGGCTTGGCGCTGCTCGCCCATGGCGCCAACCTCCTCGTCCTCGGGTCGGCGGGCGACCGGGGCCGTCCGACGTTCGTGCCGGCCGAGGGCGAGGCGGCCCTCCTCGACCCCCTCCCGCAGGCGTTCGTCCTCACGGCGATCGTCATCACCCTCGGCACGACGACCTTCCTCCTGGCCCTGGCGTACCGCAGCTTCGTCCTCACGAGAGACGACGCCGTCCAGGACGACGTCGAGGATCGCCGGGTCGCCGTCGGCGACGTCGATCCCGAAGACGAGCGGGACCTCGCCGAGAGCCGCGAGGAGATTGCCGTGCCGGGAGAGACGTCATGATCGCCCTCCCCGTGGCACTCCCGCTGCTCGCGGCCGCCCTCTCGATCGTGGTCGGACGGTGGCGCAACGCGCAGCGCGCCATCTCGGTCGCCACGTTGGCGGTGCTCCTCGCCGTCGCCGTCGCCATCCTCGTCGACGTCGACGTCCACGGAGCCGCGACGGCCCATGCCGGCGGGTGGGCACCCCCGCTCGGGATCACCCTCGTCGCCGACCGGTTCGCGGCCCTCATGCTGGTCACGGCAGCCGTGATGTTGCTGTCGGTGCTCCTGTACGCCATCGGGCAGGGCGGCACCGAGCGGCGCCACGTCGGGTTCCACCCCGTCTACCTCGTCCTCGCCGCTGGCATTTCGTCGTCGTTCCTCACGGGCGACTTGTTCAACCTCTTCGTCTCGTTCGAGGTGATGCTCACGGCGAGCTACGTCCTGTTGACCTTCGGCGGGCGGTCGGACCAGGTCCGCACGGGGATGACCTACGTCGTGATCAGCCTCATCGCCTCGGCCGTCTTCCTGGCCGCCATCGCCTTCACGTACGCCGCAGCGGGAACCGTCAACCTCGCCGACCTCGCCGTGCGGATGGCCGATCTCCCCGTCGGTTTGCGCCAAGGGCTCGTCCTGGCGTTGCTCGTCGTGTTCGGGATCAAGGCCGCCGTCTTCCCCCTCTTCTTCTGGCTCCCCGACAGCTACCCGACGGCACCGACGGCGGTGACCGCCGTCTTCGCCGGGCTCCTCACGAAGGTCGGCGTCTATGCCATCTTCCGCACGCAGACGCTCCTCCTCGGAGCCCCCGACCGGCCCGTGGCGCTGCTCCTCGTCGTCGCGGGTGCCACCATGCTCGTCGGGGTTCTCGGTGCCATCGCCCAGAACGACATCAAGCGCATCCTGTCGTTCCACATCATCAGCCAGATCGGATACATGGTGATGGGCCTGGCGTTCTTCACCGTCGCCGGCCTCGCGGCGGGCATCTTCTACGTCGTCCACCACATCGTCGTGAAGACGACGCTCTTTCTCGCCGGGGGCCTGGTGGAGCACCGCACGGGGACCGGCCTGCTCGACCGTGTCGCGGGCATGGTCCGCAGCGCCCCCGTCCTCGGGATGCTGTTCCTCCTTCCCGCGCTCAGCCTCGCCGGCATCCCGCCCTTCTCGGGGTTCGTGGCCAAGCTCGCACTCGTCCAGGCCGGGTTCTCGGCGGGGGAGTACGCCGTCGTCGCGGTGAGCCTGCTCGTGAGCATCCTCACGTTGTTCTCGATGACGAAGATCTGGGCGGGCGCCTTCTGGGGCGACGTCCAACCGCCCGCGGAGGAGCAGCGGGCGATGCCGGTCCTCATGGTCGGGTCGGCCGCCGGCCTCACGGCACTGAGCCTCGTCGTCGCCCTGGCCGCGGCGCCCCTCCTCGGCGTGGCGACGCGGGCAGCCGAGGACCTCCTCGATCGGCGCGTGTACGTCGAGACGGTGTTGGCGCCGTGATCC
>DATLFW010000169.1:0-2360 GCA_035540775.1 Acidimicrobiia bacterium | reverse complement strand
AGCCAATGGCACCTGCCCTTCCCGTCCGCCCGCCGGTCCGGCCGATGCTGGCCCGCTTGGCGCGGGTGCTCCCCGAGGGCGACCGCTTCTGGTACGAGCCGAAGTGGGACGGCTTCCGATGCCTCGCGTTCTGTTCCGGCGACGGCGTCGATCTCCGGAGCCGGCACGACCGCCCGCTGTCGCGCTACTTCCCGGAGATCATCGAGGCGCTCCGCGACCTTCCAGAGCCCGCCGTCCTCGACGGAGAACTCCTGACGTTCGTCGACGACCGCCCCGACTTCTCGGCGCTCCTCGCCCGCCTCCATCCGGCCCGGTCACGAGTGGAGCGCCTCTCGAACGAGACGCCCGCTCGCTACGTCGCCTTCGACCTGCTCGCCCGCAACGGCGACGACCTGCGATCGTCGCCCTTCGAACGACGCCGAGCCGCCCTCGAAGAGGTCACGCAGGACCTCCCCGCCACCGTCCGGATCACGCCCGGCACCGTCGACCCGGCGTCGGCGTCGGAGTGGTTGGGCGCGTCAACGCCGGGGATCGACGGTGTCGTCGTCAAGGGCCTCGATGCTGCGTATGCCGAGGGCAGGCGCACGATGACGAAGGTGAAGCGCGAACGGACGGCCGACTGCGTCGTCGCCGGGATCCGGGTGCTGGGCGACGGCGGCGAGGTGGGATCCCTCCTCCTGGCCCTCTACGACGACGACAGGCTGCGCCACGTCGGAGTGTGCTCGTCGTTCGGCGTCCACCAGCGCTGGGAACTGACGGCGACGTTGGCGCCCCTCGTCACGCCGCTGGCAGGCCACCCGTGGGAGCACGGATTCGGCCTCGAAGGCGGCCCCCTCGGGCGGCTCAAGGGGACCGCGGGACGCTGGACCCCCGATCTGGAGCAGGACTGGATCCCGATCGCGCCGCGGCTCGTGTGCGAGGTCACCTACGACCACGTGGAGGGGATCCGGTTCCGCCACCCGGCGCGCTTCCGCCGGTGGCGACCCGATCGCGATCCACGCTCGTGCACGCTCGACCAGTTGCAGGAGGCGGCGGCGATCGGCGGAGGCAAGCGGTGAGCACGGGGAGAGCGGAGAGCAGGGACCGCGCCGTCGAGGTCGAGGGCAAGGTCGTCCGGATCACGTCGCCGGATCGGGTGATCTGGCCGCGCGCCGGGCTCACCAAACTCGACCTGATCCGCTCCTACACGACGGTCGCACCGACGCTCCTCCCCCACCTGCGCGGCCGTCCCGTCACGTTGCACCGGTTCCCGGAGGGAGTCGAGGGAGCGCACTTCTACCAGACGCGCTGCCCGCCTCACCCCGACTGGGTGCGTACGCAGCGGATGTACACGTTCCGCCGCTCCGGCAAGGTGGTCGATGCGCCCGTGATCGACGACCTCGCCTCCCTCGTCTGGGCGCTCAACCTCGCCACGATCGAGTTCCATCCCTACCTCGGCACGGTCGACGACCTGGAACGGCCGTCGTTCGTGGTCTTCGATCTCGACCCCGGTCACCCGGCCACCCTCCTCGACGCCTGTCGCGTGGCGTTGACCCTGCGCGACATGCTGTCCGCCCTCGGGCTCGCCGCCTTCCCCAAGACGTCGGGCGTCAAGGGCATGCACGTCTACGTCCCGCTGAACTCGGGACATCGCTACGACGAGAGCAAGGCGTTCGCCCGCGCCGTCGCCGAACTCCTCGCCAAGGACGACCCGCAGGTGATCACGCGAATGACGCGGAGCGAGCGCCCCGGCAAGGTGTTCGTCGACTGGAGCCAAAACGACGCCGGGAAGTCGACGGTGGTCGCCTACTCCCTTCGAGGCACGCCGGTCCCGCTCGTCTCGATGCCGGTGCATTGGGAGGAGATCGAGGCGGCGACCGCAGCCTCCGATCTCCGCTCCCTCGCCTTCACACCCGGCGGCGTCCCGGACCGGATTGCAACACACGGTGACCTGTTCGCCCGGACCCTCGAGATGGAACAGACCCTCGATCCGGCGACGGCCGGAGCACGACGATGAGCCAGGTCGGGACGACCGGGCCACGCCCCACCCGGCGGCGCGAGAGCCCGCTGCAGAGACCGCCCGCCGAGCGCGGCCGCATCGTCGAGCAGGTGGCGGACGCCCTCGACGCACCGATGACCGCGCTCGGCGTGATCTTCCTCCTCGTCGTGCTCGCCGAGACGGTCATGAACCCGACCGGCGGCGTCGCCACGGCCTTCGTCGTCGCCGGATGGGCGTTGTGGGCCGTCTTCGTCGCCGAGTTCGTGTTCCGGCTCGTCGTCGCCCCCGACACCGTCGCCTTCCTGCGCCGCAACTGGTGGCAGATCGTGTTCCTCGTGCTGCCCTTCCTGCGCTTCGCTCGCGTCCTCGCCCGCCTGCGGGT
>DATLFW010000168.1:0-3766 GCA_035540775.1 Acidimicrobiia bacterium | reverse complement strand
GTGCTGACGTGTCTCGGGTCGGCGAACCGCGATCCGTCGTTCTGGGGCGACGACGCCGACGCCCTCGATCTCCATCGCGCCAATGCGCGCCAGCACGTGTCGTTCGGGAGCGGCGTCCACCACTGTCTCGGCGCCGCCCTGGCGCGGATGGAGGCGCAGGAGGCGATCGGCGGGCTCGTCCGGCGCTTCCCGGCCCTCGCGTTGGCGGGCGAGCCGCGTTGGAACGGCCGGGTCGTCCTCCGGGGGCTCGACGCCCTCCCCGTCACACTCCACTGACGGCATTTCCTTCGCGTCTTGGGGGACTTCACCGTGCATGACACGGTCAACTCCCCCAAGACGGGAGGGGGGACGCACGACGGGAGGAGTGGGGCTAGGCCATACGGACCATTTCGTGAATGGTCCTTCCCTCCGTGGTCGTCGGCCGCTTGGATGGGGACACAGAGTGGTCGGCTCGACCGCGCGGGGGAGACGCCCCGACCGCTCCGGGGCACCGGGGTGGGCTGAGAGCCAACGAGGGCGGCGGGGGCCGCGGGTTCGCCGGAGACGACGAGGCGAGTGGTGGCGCCGGTCCCGGTTCGTGACACCCGCGGCCCGCCCCCTCGTTCGGTGTCCGCCTCGTACGATCGTGGTCGTGCCGCGTGACAACGACCGCGTCGCCGAACTCCTCTGGGAGTACGCCGACCTGCTCTCTCTCCAAGGCGCCGACCGCTTCCGCATCCGCGCCTACGAGAACGCCGCGCGTTCCGTCGCGGGTTCGTCGCGCGACCTCTCGTCACTCGACCTCAAGGCGCTCACGTCGCTGTCGGGGGTCGGGAAGGCCATCGCCGAGAAGATCCGCGAGTGGTTCGACACGGGGGCGATCGCCGAGCTCGACGCCCTGCGGGCGGAGGTGGGGGCGGGCGTCCGCTCACTGCTCGCAGTCCCCGGGCTCGGCCCCAAGCGAGCGGCCGCCGTCCACGAAGCACGCGGCATCAGCACCGTCGAGGAACTCCGGGCCGCCGCCCAGAAAGGCCAGCTCCGGGACCTCCCCGGCTTCGGCGCCGGCACGGAGGAGAAGATCCTCAAGGCCACCGAGACGGTCGTCGGCGAGCGCCGGATCGGCCTCGGTGTTGCCCTCGGTCTCGCCGAAGCTTTGGTCGAGCGCCTGCGCGACTGCCCGCAGGTCGGCGAGATCGCCTCCGCCGGCTCGCTCCGGCGCCGCCGCGACACGATCGGCGACCTCGACGTCCTGGTGGCGTCCACCGACCCCGCCCCGGTGATGGAGGCGTTCGTGGGGAGCGATGTGGTGACCGACGTGCTGGCCCACGGCCAGACGAAGTCGTCGGTGATGACGGCCGAGGGGATCCAGGTCGACCTGCGCGTCGTCGCCCCGGAGGCCTGGGGCGCAGCGTTGCTGTACTTCACGGGGTCGAAGGCGCACAACGTGAAGTTGCGGGAGATGGCGATCCGGGCGGGACTGAAGCTTTCGGAGTACGGCCTGTTCGACGGCGACCGAGTGGTGGCATCGCGCACCGAGGACGAGGTCTACGCCGCCCTCGGTCTGTCGTGGATTCCGCCGACCCTGCGCGAGGACCGCGGCGAGATCGAAGCGGCCCTCGCAGGCGAACTGCCCGACGTGATCGAACTGTCCGACATCCGGGGCGACCTCCACGGTCACACCGATCTGACCGACGGGGTCGCCTCGCTGCAGGAGATGGTGCGGGCTGCCGAGGCGAAGGGCTACGCCTACTACGCGATCACCGACCACGCGCCGCTGCTCACCATGCAGCGTATGACGCCCGAAAAGGTCCTTGAGCAGCGGGTGGCCGTCCGGGCGCTCGAACAACGCTCCCGGTTGCGGCTCCTCCACGGTTCCGAACTCAACATCGCCCGTGACGGGTCGCTCGACTGGCCGGAGGAGTTCCTCGACGGCTTCGACGTCCTCGTCGCCTCCGTCCATTCGCACTTCGACCTGCCCCGCGACGAGATGACCCGCCGGCTGTTGCGTGCCATCGAGCACCCCTGCGTCAACGTGATCGGGCATCCGACAGCTCGCCGGATGGGGAAGCGCCCGGCGATCGACTTCGACGTCGAGGCGGTGTGCAAGGCGGCCGCCGCCACCGGCACCGCGCTGGAGGTCAACGCCTCACCTGAACGGCTGGATCTCCCCGACGAGTTGGCCCGAGCGGCCGTGGAGTACGGCGTGAAGCTGGCCGTCAGCACCGATGCCCACAGCATCGTGCACCTCGACAACATGCACCTCGGTGTGGCGACGGCTCAGCGCGGTTGGGTGCGCAAGGCCGATGTCGTCAACGCGATGCCGTGGCGCGATCTGAAGCGCTTCCTGGCGAAGGGGCGACCGGCGTCGCGGCGTCCGTGACGGCGGCGCGCTCGCGCTCGGCGGCCTCTGCCGCTTCCGCCTTGCGGGCCTTTCGCGTCTTGCGCTGCATGAACGGCCGCTCGACGTACGCGTACGACACCGTGGACACGGCGAGGGCAGCGAGCGTGGCGAGGCCGAGCCCCAAGCCGGTGGCCGCGAACGGCCACCCCAGCGGGCGGAACGTCTCGAGCCCGAACTCCATGAACGGGACGTGCCACAAGTAGATGCTGTAGCTCATGGCTCCGAGCACGAGCAGGGTCGGGCGCTCGAGGAAGCGGCGCAGGCGGCCCGGTGCAGGCTGGCACAGGAGGCGGAGCCCGAGGCCGGCCAGGATGAGACCGGCGAGGGGGTGGATCCAGGCGTCGACCTCGGAGCCGAGCGGGATCCCGAGCTTCACGCCGTGGTACGTCCCGAGCGCCACCAGCGCGGCTCCGAGGAACCATCCCACGCCCCGGGCGCACACCGCCCGCACGAGCCACGATCGGGCGCCGTCGACGTGGCGCCGGTAGACGACCGCCACCGCCATGCCGGCGACGAACTGGTCGAGGCGCCCGAGGATCAGGCTGGAGGGGAGGTCGCCCCGGGCGCCGAACCACCAGACGCTGAGGGCAATGGTGCCGGCGAGGGCGGCGAGGGCGCCGGTTCGATTTCGTACGAGGAGCACGAGCAGGGGGAGCAGCAGGTAGAAGTGGACCTCGGTCGTGAGGCTCCACGTGACCACGTTGACCTCTTCGGGCAGGGCCGGGCGCAGGTACTGCTGGACGGTCGCGAACAGCGCCAAGTCCGTCGGCCGCGTGAGGAGGTCGGGCGCCCGCCACGGAATGAAGACGAGCAGCGACACCCAGAAGACGGGGAGGACGCGCAGCGCTCGCGCCCTCGCGTATCCCGTCACGGCGGGGCGGAGGCGCGGCGAGCGGTTCCGCCGCTGCCACCACGTCCACGTGATCAGGAAGCCCGAGAGGACGAAGAAGAGGTCGATGGCGAACCGCGCCGTCCCTGTCACCCAGAGGATCGGTGGCACACCCTCCGAGGCGATCTTCGGCGAGTACCAGTCTCCCGCATAGCGCAGACCGTGGAAGGCGACGACGGCGATGATCGCAACACCCCGGGCGCCGTCGAAGAACGGCCAGCGCGTCCGCTCGTCGCGAGCGGCGACGAGCGCTGCGCGGACCTTCCCGAAGGGGTCGTCGCGGCGGATCGGTCGCCGAGGTGGGGATGCGGGAACGGTGGCGGTCATGAGTGAGGCCGGCCGCGGTCGGCCGGCCCGTCTGCTATTCCCGCACCCAGAGTTGCGCTAACCGGTCGGCGAGGGCCGCCGCGGGTCGATGCTCGGTGGGTGGTCGCCGGTGTCGACGCTCGATCGGACCTTGCGCTCGAGGAACGGGCGCTCCACCCACGCGTACGACG
>DATLFW010000167.1:0-2399 GCA_035540775.1 Acidimicrobiia bacterium | reverse complement strand
CTCGACGGCGACCAGTGGGTCGTGAACGGCCAGAAGGTGTGGACGTCGCTCGCCACCTGGGCCGACTGGTGCTTCGTGCTGTGCCGGACGAACCGGGAAGCCCCGAAGCACAAGGGCATCTCGTACCTCCTCGTCCCGATGCGCCAGGACGGCATCGAGATTCGTCCCATCGTGCAGGCGACGGGGACGTCGGAGTTCAACGAGGTGTTCTTCGACGGCGCGCGCACCGACGCCGGCAACGTCGTCGGCGAGGTCGACGGCGGGTGGCGGGTCGCCATGGGAACGCTCGCCTTCGAGCGGGGCACGTTCACCTTCGGACAGCAGATCGGCTTCGAGCGGGAGCTGCGCCAGGTGCTCGACCTGGCCCGGTCGACGGGCGCAGCCGACGACCCGGCGTTCCGCCAACGCCTGGCGAGGGCGTGGATCGGGCTGCGGGTGATGCGCTTCAACGCCATGCGGACGCTGTCGTCACTGGCGCGCGACGCCGAGCCCGGCCCGGAGGCGTCGATCACGAAGCTGGTGTGGTCGACATGGCACCGGGAACTCGGGGAACTGGCTATGGGCGCCGCCGGCCCGGCGTCGCTGCTCGCCGGGGAGGGGACGGGGTCGGGATACGACCTCTCGCCGCTGCAGCGGATGTTCCTGTTCTCCCGCTCCGACACGATCTACGCCGGGTCGTCGGAGATCCAGCGCAACGTGATCGGCGAGCGCGCCCTGGGCCTTCCGCGCGAGCCTTCGCCCTCATGAGCGCAGCGTCTCCCCCGTCCCCGCCCTCTGGCCGCGGCCTCCTCGAGGGCAAGGTCGTCGTCGTGACGGCGGCCGCCGGCGCGGGCATCGGAGTGGCGGCCGCCCGGCGGTGCGCCGACGAGGGTGCCACCGTGGTGATCTCCGACACCCACGAGCGGCGTCTGGCCGAGACCGCCGCCGATCTCGGGGGCGTCTTGGCCGTGCCGTGCGACGTCACCGACGACTCGCAGGTGCGGGCGCTTGTCGACGCCGCCGTCGGTGAGCACGGGCGGGTCGACGTGATGGTCAACAACGCCGGCCTGGGTGGCACGGCGAACCTGGTCGACATGACCGACGAGGAGTGGAGCCGGGTCCTCGACATCACCCTCACCGGCACCATGCGCTGCACCCGGGCGGCCCTGCGGCACATGACCGAGCGCGGCAGCGGGGTGATCGTGAACAACGCGTCGGTGTTGGGGTGGCGGGCGCAGGCCGGCCAGTCCCACTACGCGGCGGCCAAGGCGGGCGTGATGGCACTGACGCGTTGCGCGGCGATCGAGGCGGCGCCGTTCGGCGTGCGGGTCAACGCCGTGTCGCCGTCGCTGGCGATGCATCCGTTCCTGGAGAAAGTGACCCCGCCGGAAGTGCTGGAGGAACTGGTGACGCGGGAGGCGTTCGGCCGAGCGGCCGAGCCGTGGGAGGTGGCGACGGTGATCGCCTTCCTGGCGTCCGACTACTCGTCGTACATGACCGGCGAGGTCGTCAGCGTCTCCTCACAGCACCCGTAGCACTTTGCGTTCTGGGCACCGCTACCCACACTGATCGTGGGTAGGCGTACCCAGAAGCCGGACGGGGGTCAGCGCTGGGGCATGCCGCCGCCGTCGACGCCGATGCGCTGGCCCGTCACGAACCCGCCTTCCTCCGACACCAGGAAGCGGACGACGGCCGCCACGTCTTCGGGCGCCGTGACCCGCCCGAGCGGCATCGCGGCGTCGAGGTCGTGGATGTCGTCGACGCCGACGGTCGCCTTCACCAGGCGCTCGCCCATCTCCGTCGCCACCAGGCCGGGCGCCACGACGTTGACCCGGATGCCGTTGCGCACCTCTTCCTTGGCCAGCGTCATGGCAAGCGCCTCCTGGGCGGCCTTCGCCATGTTGTAGGGGCTCGACCAGCCGGCCATGAACGTGGTGGCCTGGCTGCTGACGAAGATCACGTCGCCGCGGGGGCGCGACCGCATCTGCTCGACCAGCAGGTGGCAGAGGTAGAAGCCACCGAAGGCGTGGGTGGCGACGAGGCGGTGGATCTCGTCGGGCTCCGTGCTCACGACCGACTTGCCGCGGCTGGCAAGGCCGGCGTTGTTGACGAGGATGTCGACGTGCCCGAAGTCGGCGAGCACGGCCTCGGCCATCCGCTGGCAGTCGTCAAGCGAGTCGACGGAGGCCTGGTATGCGGCCGCCCGTCCGCCGTTCTTCTCGATCTCGGCGACCGTTTCAGCGGCGGCGTCCTCGTCGCGCCGATAGTTGACGGCGACAGCGGCACCGTCACCGGCGAGCGCCAACGCGATCGCCCGGCCGATGCCCCGGCCGCCGCCCGTCACCAGCGCCACCCGTCCGTCGAGCCCCATCCCGCGCGCCCCCTCCCGCCGTCGACCCCCGCCGTCTTGGGGGAGTTGT
>DATLFW010000166.1:0-4078 GCA_035540775.1 Acidimicrobiia bacterium | reverse complement strand
ATCGTCGAGGTCGACCACCTCGTCGCGGTACAGGCTGAGGGTGCCGACCCTGCGTTCTCCCACCGAGATGGGGAACGCGAAGACGCCGGACACCTGCCGGTCGAGGGCGTGGGGGACGAATGCCGGCCAACGAGTGGTGTTCGCAATGTCGGTCTCGAGCGTCGGTTCCCCGTCGCGGAACGCGTCGATGACCGGTCCCTCATCGAGCACGAACTGCCGGTCGTCGAGCCACCGCGCCCGGTCGTCGGATGACGCGGTCTCGGCCGGCGACAACGTGCCCGCCATGAGCGAGATCCCGGCACCGTCGACCGACAAGGCGCCAAGGCATGACTGACAGACGGCGCTGAGGGTGATGTCGGCGGTGGTTCCGTCGAGACCGAGCGCCGCCGACAGCCTGTCGTAGTCGGCTGGGTCTTGCACGGCGTCCACCTTCTTTCTCTTGCCAACACTACCAGCGCATCGAAGGCGACTCTGCCGCTTGACAAATGGTGCAGGGGGAGGAAGATGGGGTTCTGCCGCTCGCCGAGCGGCGACGCTGCCCCGGACCCCGGCTGCGCGCAACTGCGACACCGGAGGTTTCCCGATGCAGTCCCGCGTGTTCCCGTTCTCCGACGCTTCGAGTTCCGACGCCCCGCAGCTCTCCGTGCGCCATACGCGAGAACGCGGCTGCTCGGTCGTGACGCTGACGGGGGAGCTCGATCTGTTCACCCGTGAGATGGTCGCGCAGGCACTGGAACGTGCCGCCGTCTCGGGCCGGACGGTCGTGGTCGACCTCTCCGAATTGGCCTTCGTCGACGCGTCCGGGCTCGGGACGTTCGTGGCTGCCCGGAACCGGGCGACCGCCGCCGGCGCCGACTTGGTGCTGCGGCACCCGTCGTCTGCGGTTTCGCGGATCATCGACCTGGCGGGACTGGAGTCGCTGATCGCCACGAATGGCAAGAGCCGCGTCGCCAGCTGACGTCGTGTGCCCGGGGTGGGATTCGAACCCACACGCCCTTGCGGGCAACGGATTTTGAGTCCGTCATGTCTGCCGTTCCATCACCCGGGCGGGCACGTCAGGGTACCCGCAGGTCAGGGGCCCAGAAATAAATGAATTGACTCGTTCTGGAGCACCGTGCTTCGCTGGTGCCCGAGTTAATCGGAAGAAGCCGTCGGAGGACGCGCCCGCCATGTTCACCCCTGCCTACGCCTACATGAACGGCAACGGCGGGGTGGCGCGCGCTCAGTTCGCCGCTGCCTTCTCGCCGGCCGGTCACCTTGCGGCCCCGATGTCGACCTGCTGGCTCCACGTCGACATCGACCGCAAGAAGACCGGTATCGGCACCCGACGGCTCGGGGAGTCGCCCTAGACCAGGGAAACTCCAAGAAACACCCTCCGAAGCCGCCGGGCACCCGCCCAGGCGGCTTTTTTCGTGCTCACGGAAGGGGAAGAGACCCATGATCGCCCTCACGTTGGAAGGCGAAGACGAACAGAGATGGCGGGCCGAGGCCCGGTGCCGTGACGGCTCCGGTGCCCTCACCTCGCTGTTCTTCTCCGAGAACCTGGACGACATCGCCCGGGCCAAGGCCTTCTGCGCCGAGTGCCCGGTCAGGGTGCCGTGCCTCCAGGGGGCCCTCGCCCGCCGTGAGCCGTGGGGGGTCTGGGGCGGCCAGCTGGTGTGGCGGGGTCGCGTGATGGTCAGCAAGCGGCGGCGTGGCCGCCCACCGCTGCCTCGCGACCCGGTCACGGGCGAGGTCGTCCGTGACCCCGCTCGGATCGCCGAGCTCCGGGCCCAGGCCGAGGCCGAGGAGCGCCGCCTCCAGGAGGCGGCCGAACTCGTCGCCGCCACGGCCTGAGCCACCTGGCCGACGCCAGGATGCCCCTGCCCTCTCCCGGGGGAGGGCAGGGGCACGCAGGTTTCCCGCCGCAGGCGGGTCGGGGTGACGGAGAAGAACGAGCATCGATCCTCCCTCCCCCTCGTCCCAGCCGAGCCCCGGCCCGCCGGCGGGCCAAAACCGCGCTCACACGGGCGCCTCTCGCCCCGACCGCCCGTCCACCTGACCGTGCGGTCAAGGCTGTGCCACACTCCCGGCATGGCCATCGACTTCACGCTTCCGCCCGACGTCGAGGACGTGCGCCGCCGCGTCCGTGAGTTCATGGACGACGTCGTCCGTCCTGCTGAGGAGAAGCTCGTCGCTGACAAGGCGAGCCCCGACGAGTGGCGTGCAAAGCTCCGCGAACTCCGGGAGCAGGCCAAGGAATGGAAGCTCTGGCTGCCTCATATGCCGGAGGAGTGGGGTGGGCAGGGCCTCGGCGCCACCGCCATGGCGTTCGTGTCGGCCGAGGCGGGCCGCACCACCTTCGGTCCCTACATCCTCAACGCCTACGCCCCCGACGAGGGCAACCACCACACGCTCCTCCACTTCGCCACGCCCGAGCAGAAGGAGAAGTGGCTCCGGCCGCTCCTCGAGGGAGAGGTCCGGTCGTGCTTCGCCATGACCGAGCCCGAAGTGGCTGGCTCCGACCCGACGGGAATCCGCACCACCGCCGTCCTCGACGGCGACGAGTGGGTCCTCAATGGCCACAAGTGGTTCACGTCGGGGGCTCGGGGCGCCAAGTTCGCCATCGTGATCGCGAAGACCGACCCCGACGCCGACCCGCCGCAGGCGCGGAACTCGGCGATCATCGTCCCGACCGACACGCCCGGCTTCGAGATCGTCCGCGACATCGAGACGATGGCGGGCCGAGGCAATCACTGTGAGATCCGTCTCACCGACGTGCGGGTCCCGGCTGAGAACATCCTCGGCGAGCGGGGTGGCGGTCACCGCCTCGGCCAGGTCCGCCTCGGCCCGGCCCGTCTGGCTCACTGCATGCGCTGGATCGGGCAGTGCGAGCGGGCGCTCGAGATGCTCGTCGACCGGGCGCTCAATCGGGAACTCCACGGAGCGCCCCTCGCCGACAAGCAGGCGATCCAGTGGATGATGGCCGACTCGGCGCTCGAGATGTACGCCGCCAAGCTGATGGTGCTGCACGCGGCGTACAAGATCGAGTCGGGCGACGACTTCCGCCAGGAGGTGTCGATGGCCAAGCACCACGTGGCCAACACCCTGTGGCGGGTGATCGACCGGGCCATCCAGGTCCACGGCGCCCTCGGCTACTCGGGCGACAGCCCCCTCGGCGAGATGATGAAGCACGCCCGCTCGGCCCGTCTGGTCGACGGCGCCGACGAGGTGCACCAGCAGCGCATCGCCGAGAACGTCATCAAGGCGTTCCAGGAGACGGGCTCGACCCGCGCCGCCACCGGCAACCTCGGCTTCTAGCCGAACTTGGCCTCCGGCCCAGCGCATATTCGCGGCCAAAGGGCCAAGAACGAGCGGTTCGCGCCCCTGATCGTGGCCCGGCGCGGTTCCGTACCCTCGAGGGGCGGCATCGTTCGAGGGAGCCGGGGGTGAGGCATGTCACGGACGAACGACGAACTCGTCGGCCGGATGTACACCGACTTCGAGCAGGGCGACATCATCAGCGTCCTCCAAGCGCTCGACGACCACGTGGTGTGGCGGGAGGCCGAGCACAGCCCGTACGACGAGGGGCGGCCGCTCGTCGGCCGTGACGAGGTGCTGGAGCGCATCTTCGGCCGTCTCGCCGCCGAGTGGGACGCCTTCACGGTGACGCCCTTCGTGTTCCACACCTGCGGCGACGTCGTCATCGTCGAGGGCCGCTACTCCGGCCGGAACCTCGCCACCGAGCGGGTGCTCGACGCCGCCTTCTGCCACATCTGGACCCTGGCGCACGGACAGGTCGTCTCGTTCCGCCAGTACGCCGACACCGCCCACATGCGTTCGACCGCGGGGGTCGACGCCCTGGGTCGCTGACGATCGGGGGCCGCCGGCGCCCAAGAGCGAACGCCAGCGCATACCGACGGCGGGACGCGACGCCGCGGCCGGTATCGTGACGCCCCGCATGGGGATCCTCGTCGCCGTCCTGCTCACGATCGTCGCTTTCGGCGTCCTGGCCGTCGCCGTGGTGACCGGCCTCGCCGTCCGGCGCTCGGGATGGCGCGTCCTCCGCACCCGGCTCCAGCGCAGCACGCGGATCTGG
>DATLFW010000165.1:0-8048 GCA_035540775.1 Acidimicrobiia bacterium | reverse complement strand
CCGAAGACTTGCGGACGACGTGGGAGCGACTGCGCAAGGCTTGGCCGTCGTGAGCGACGAGGCGCAGTACCGCGACGAGCTTCCCGAGGATCTCGACGTCACGTCGTGGGTCGGGCCCTACGAGTTCCCCGACAACGCGCGGCGAGGGCGGATCGCCCTGGTGTACCTCGCCGGGGCGGTGGCGACCGGAGCGGCGTGGTGGGCGTCGGGCAACGGGGGGATGGCGGCCGCCACCGTGTTGCTCGTCGTGATCGCACTGGTGCACCGGTCGGCGTCGTGGCCGACGAGGATCGACCAGACCGAGGCGCTGGTGGTGGCGAACCGGGCGGTGGGGTTCCCAGTCGGGCACGCGTCGGCGCAGATGGCGTGGCGGGGGCTGCGGAGCCGGCCGACGTGGCGCATCCTCCTGTACAGCGCCGACGAGCCGCCGTCGAAGCGCGGCCTGGTCGAACTCGACGCCGTCGACGGCTCCGTCCTCGGCCACTACACCGAAGCCAACCCCGAGGACTGGTCCGAATACGGCCTGTAGCGCGGGCGCTAGTGGTCGGAGGTGGTGTCGGCGTGGGTGCGGTGGTCCTCGATGATCCGGTCGGCGACGTGCGACGGTACGGGGTCGTAGTGCGAGTGAGACATCGTGAAGCGCCCCCGCCCGCCCGTCAGTGACCGCAGGTCGATCGCATACCGCAGGATCTCCGCCGTCGGCGCCTGCGCCTTGATCTCCACCTCGCCCGAACCCACCGGCTCCGAGCCCTGGATCCGCCCCCGCTTGGCGTTGAGGTCGCCGATCACGTCGCCCTGGTACTCCTCGGGCACCGTGATCAACAGCTCGCTCACCGGCTCCAACAGCACGGGCTGGGCGGCCGCCTCGGCCTCCTTGAACCCCAACGATCCCGCCATCTTGAAGCTCATCTCCGACGAGTCGACCGGGTGGTGCTTCCCGTCGTAGACGGTCGCCCGCACGTCGACCACCGGGAACCCGAGTGTCCCACTCGTCTCCATCGTCTCGACGATGCCTTTCTCGACGGCCGGGATGAACTGGCGGGGGATGACCCCCCCGACGATGGCGTCGACGAACTCGAACCCGGCGCCCCGCTCCATCGGCTCCAACCGCACGAACGCCACGCCGAACTGCCCGCGCCCGCCCGTCTGCTTCTTGTACTTGCCCTCGGCCTCGGCCTTCACCTGGATCGTCTCCCGGTACGGCACCCGCACCGGTTCCTCCACCACCTCCACGCCCAGGTGGCGCAGCTTCTCGATGGCGATCTGGAGGTGCGTCTCACCGGTTCCCCACATCACCGTCTGGTGCGTCTCGGGGTTCCGCTCGACTCGCAACACCGGGTCCTCCTCCTGCACCCGGTGCAGGGCGTTGGCCAGCTTGTCCTCGTCGGCCTTCGAGGCCGGGGCGACGGCCGTGGGAAGCACCGGTTCCGGCATCTCGATGGCGGGCGCGTCGGCCTCCTCGCCCAGCACGTCGCCCGTGGAGACGTCGGCCAGCTTCGCGACCGCTGCGATGTCGCCGGCAGGCACCTCACTCACCGAGTCGTGCTCCTTGCCCCGCAGGGTGAAGATCTGGTGGAAGCGCTCGTCGCTCCCCGTGCGCCGGTTCACGAGGTGAGCGTCCGTTTTCACGGTGCCGTGAAGCACCTTGAAGTAGTTGATGCGCCCGACGTACGGGTCGGCGAGCGTCTTGAAGACGACGGCCGACGGCCCGCCGTCGTGCGACGGCGGCGGTGGCGCCACGTCGAGCACGAACCGGCCCAGGCGGTCGATGCCGACGAGCTGGGTCGCGCTCCCGCACAGCACCGGGAAGACCTCCGCCGACGCCACCCCGTTGGCGAGGGTGTGCGTCAGCTCGTCGGTCGAAATCGGTTCGTCGCCGAGGTACCGCTCCATGAGGTCGTCGTCGGCCACGACGATCCCCTCGACGAGGGCGTCGTGGACGGCGTGCTCCTCGTCGGCCAGCTCGTCGGGAATCTCGCCCTCGGTCGACGCGCCGTTCTCGTAGAAGTACGCCTGGTCGGCCAGCAGGTCGACGACGCCCCGGAGCGCCGACTCCTCACCGATCGGCAGCTGGCGGGGGGCGACGCCGGCGCCGAACTTCTCCTTCAGCTGCGAGAGCACCTTGCGGAACGACGCCCGCTCGCGATCGAGCTTGTTGACGAAGATCGCCCGCGGCAACCCCCGGGCGGCGGCCATCCGCCACAGCACCTCGGTCTGCACCTCGACGCCGTCGACGGCGGAGACGACGAACAGCGCCAGGTCGGCGGCGGCGAGGGCGGCGGCGGCGTCGCCGACGAAGTCGGCGTAGCCCGGGGCGTCGAGGATGTTCAGCTTGTGGCCTTGGTACTCGACGGCCGCCAGCGACAACGAGACCGAGATCTGGCGCTTGTGCTCCTCGGGGTCGTAGTCGCAGACGGTCGTGCCGTCCTCGACCCTCCCCAGGCGGTTGATGGCGCCGGCTTCGTAGAGGAGCGCCTCGGCGAGCGAGGTCTTACCGGATCCGCCGTGCCCGACCAGGGCGACGTTGCGGATGGCGCTGGAGGGGAAGGTCTTCACCTCGGTCACTCCTTCCGGTCCGCTTGGGAGGCCCGCATGCGAGTCTACGGCCGGCCCCCGACCGTTGCTCGGGGTACCCGACGGCACCACACGGCGCCTGCGTTCTGCTCCGACACGACGGTGCCCTCCCGACTCCACGACCCCTCCGTGGTACCCTGCGAGACATCGCGAGCGTCTCCATCCGGCGCTCCCGACACCCTCCAGCTCGTGGCGTTCGCGGACGCCGCACCCGGCAGCCCGGGGGAAAGGGCACGATGCTCGACCGACGCTGGCGGGCGAGGGTCGAGCAGGGGCTGAAGCCCGTGGCTCGCGGCCTTCGCCGAGCCGGGATCACCGCTGACCACCTCACGGTCCTCGGACTCCTGCTTGCCGCGCTCACGGGTTGGCTCGTCGCCATGGGGCGGTTCGGGTGGGCGGCCGTCGCCCTCGTCGCCTCGGCGCTCCCCGACGTCCTCGACGGGGCGGTGGCGAAGACGAGCGGAACGGCGGGTCCTCGCGGTGCCTTCTTCGACTCGGTGGTCGACCGGGTCGCCGACTCGCTCGTCCTCGGCGGAGCGGCGTGGTGGTTCGCCGAACGCGAACCTCGCCTCGCCGTTCTCGTCCTCGCCGTCCTGGCGCTCTCCCTCATCGTCTCCTACGAGCGGGCGCGCGCCGAGAGCCTCGGGTTCGACGCCCGGGGCGGCCTGATGGAGCGGGCCGAGCGGATCGTCCTTCTGGTCGTCGCCCTCACCTTCGACATCCTGGAACCGGTGCTGTGGGTGATGCTGGCGCTGACGGCCCTGACGACCGTGCAGCGGTTCGTGAAGGTGTGGCGGCAGGCGTCGGCGGCCCCCGACCATGCGCGTCCGATCCGGTTCATCGAGCGGCCACGCGTGCGTCGGCTGGCCGAGTGGCGCCCGTCGCGGCGGACCGTCGGCGCCGACACGGGTGCCCTCGCTCGGAGGCGCTGGAGAGCGGCGGCTCGCCGCCGCGCCCGTCCCTGACGCCGTGGCTGTCGAGGGCGCGCCGCGCGTCGTCATCTCGAGCCGCCTGGCGTACCCGGCCTATCGCGCCGGCGCCGGCATCGCCCGCGCCCTGCCGGAGCCCGTGGCGAATGCGCTCGCCCGCCGGGCTGCTCGCACGCTCGGGGCCGTGCAGCGCGACCAGCGCCGCCTCGTCACCCGCCACATGCGCCGCGTCCACGGCGGCGACCTCCAGGGCCTTGCCCTCCAGCGGGCCGTCCGAGCGGTCTACGAGTCGTACGGCCGGTACTTCGCGGAACTCTTCCGGCTGGGCGGTGAGTCGCTCGACGAGATCCGCGACTCGACGACGTCGGAGGGCCTGGAGCACCTCGAAGCGGCGTACGCGAAGGGCAACGGCGTCATCCTCGCCATTCCGCACCTCGGCGGGTGGGACTACGGCGGCGCCTGGATCGCCTCCCTCGGCTACGAGCCCTTGGCGGTGGCCGAGCGTCTGGAGCCGCCCGAGCTGTTCGAGTGGTTCGTCGACGTGCGTCGCCGTCTCGGGATCGAGGTGGTTCCGGCCGACGGGGATGCGGGAACCGCCGTCCTCGCAGCGCTGAAGGCGGGACGACTCGTCGGCCTCGTCTCCGACCGAGACGTCCTCGGCAATGGCGTCGAGGTCGAGTTCTTCGGCGAGCGGACGACGCTCCCGGCCGGTCCGGCGACCCTCGCGCTGCGGACGGGCGCCGCACTCCTCGCCGGCGCCATCTACTTCACCGGCCGCGACGGCCATCACGCCGTCATCCGGCCGCCGCTCGCCGTGGAGCGGGAGGGCCGCCTCCGCGACGACGTCACCCGGGTGACCCAGATGTTGGCGGCCGAACTGGAGACGCTCATCCGCCGGGCGCCCGAGCAGTGGCACATGATGCAGCCGAACTGGCCAAGCGATCTCGACGGGAGCGTACGGTGAAGGTCGCCCTCGTCTGCCCGTACTCCCTCACGCTTCCCGGTGGCGTGCAGGGGCAGGTCCTCGGGCTCGCCCACGCCATGCGGTCGGCGGGCACCGAGGCCGTCGTCCTCGCACCGTGCGACGACGAGCCGCCCGAGCCCGGCGTCATCCCCGTCGGGCGCTCGGTTCCGCTTGCCGGCAACGGATCCGTGGCACCGCTGGCACCCGACCCGGCCGCCTTCCTCCGGTCGGTGGCGGCGCTGCGCGACGAGCGGCCCGACGTGGTCCACGTGCACGAGCCGCTCACGATCGGGCCGACGTGGGCGGCGCTCCTCGGCACCCGCATCCCCGCCGTCGGCACCTTCCACGCCTCAGGCGGGGCCGTGATGACGCTCTACCGGGCATTCATGCCGCTGGCGCGCGCCGGCGCCCGCCGCCTCGCCGTCCGCACGGCGGTGTCGGAGGAGGTGCGGGCACTGTGCGAGCGCACCCTGGGCGGCACCTACCGGGTCATGCCGAACGCCGTCGACGTGGAGCGGTTCGCCAAGGCGGACCCCTGGCCGACCGACGAGCGCGTCATCTTCTTCGTGGGTCGTCACGAGGAGCGCAAAGGCCTCGGGGCGCTCCTCGAGGCGTTCGCCGGGCTCGACACGGACGCCGTCTTGTGGGTGGCGGGGGAGGGGCCGCAGACGGCCGATCTCCAGGCCCGGGGCGTGCCCCGGGTCGAGTGGCTCGGACGAATCTCCGACCGCGAACTGGCTTCTCGGCTCGCCGCCTCGTCGGTGTTCTGCGCGCCGTCGCTCGGAGGCGAGTCGTTCGGCATCGTCCTGCTCGAGGCCATGGCGGCCCGGGTTCCCGTGGTCGCCAGCGACATCGCGGGGTACCGCGACGTCGCCCGGAACGACCGTGAGGCCCTGCTCGTGCCGCCGGGTGACCCCGACGCCCTTCGTCAGGCGCTGGCGCGCGTGCTCGGCGACTTGGCGTTGTGCGGACGGCTGGTCGAGGCCGGGACCGAGCGAGCGGCGAGCTTCTCGATGGCGACGCTCGCCGAGCGCTACCGCGTGCTCTACGACCGCGCCATCGCCATCGCCCGGTCGCGCTGACCCTCCCCGCCACTTTCGGCCGTTCATCGCCGTGTACACGGCGGAAAACGGCCGAAAGCGGGGGGCGCGGGGCGGCGGGGCGCCCGGCCCGTACAATGCGCAGCGCCCGCCCCGAGGAGGAATCCCAGCGATGATCGCCCTCTGGATCGTGATCGGACTCGTCGTCTCGTTCTTGCTGTACGCGATGTTCGCCTACAACGGCCTGGTCCGACTGCGGAACCGGATCGAGAACGCCTGGTCGCAGATCGACGTGCAACTGCGGCGCCGCTACGACCTCATCCCCAATCTCGTCGAGACGGTCAAGGGGTACGCCGCCCACGAGCGCGAGACGCTCGAACGGGTCGTCGCCGCCCGGAAGCAGGGGATCGAGGCGGACGGCGTGGAGCAGCAGGCCGAGGCCGAGAACATGATCACGGGGGCGCTGCGGCAGCTGTTCGCGCTCTCGGAGGCCTACCCCGACCTGAAGGCGAACCAGAACTTCCTGGCGCTCCAGGAGGAGTTGACGGCGACCGAGGACCGCATCCGCTTCGCCCGGCAGTTCTACAACGACTCCGTCATGACCTACGACAACCGGCGCCAGACCGTGCCGACCAACATCATCGCCTCGATGTTCGGCTTCGGTCCGAAGCCGTATTTCGAGATCGACGAGGAGTTTCGTGGTCCGGTGGAGGTCGAGTTCTAATCTCGCCCGGCCAGCCGTCCCAGACGTTTCAGACGTTCCAGCCGTTCCAGCCGTTCCACTGACTGCGGAAGCCCCACGTGTACGAGCAGATCGCCGCCAACCGACGCCGCAGTGCCCTCCTCATCGTGGGCTTCGTGGTGTTGGTGGTCGCCGTCGGGTGGGCGTTCGACGTGCTGATCGGTGGTGGCGGGGTCGCCGTGCTCGTGGCCGTCGCCGTCGCCATCGCCATGTCGATCGGCGCCTACTTCGGTTCCGATCGGATCGCCCTCGCCATGAGCCATGCGCAGCCGGCCGACCCGGTCGAGTACCGCCGCTACCACAACCTGGTCGACGGCCTGTGCATCGCCGCCGGCCTGCCGAAGCCGCGGTTGTACGTGATCGACGACCCGGCCCCGAACGCCTTCGCGACCGGGCGCAACCCCGACCACGCCGCCCTTGCCGTGACGACGGGCCTTCTCGATCGCATGAACCGTGTCGAACTCGAAGGCGTCCTGGCGCACGAACTGAGTCACGTGCGCAACCGCGACATCCTCGTGACGACGATCAGCGTCGTCCTGGTGGGCGTCGTCGTGCTGGTCGCCGACTGGGCCCTGCGCTTCCTGTGGTGGGGCGGGCCGAGGCACCGTGACGACAGCCGCGACGGCAGGGGGGCCGGGTCGGCGCTCGGCGTGGTCGGCCTCGTCCTCGTCGTCCTCGCGCCGATCGCCGCCCAGTTGATGCACTTCGCCGTGAGCCGGCGGCGTGAGGCCCTGGCTGACTTCAGCGCCGTTCAGCTCACGCGCTACCCGCCCGGCCTCGTCGCCGCCCTCGAGAAGCTGCGCGACGACACGACGGTCGTCCACTCCGGGTCCCGGGCCACGGCCCACCTCTGGATCGAGTCGCCGCTCGACCGGGCGTCGGGGCGGGGCGCGTGGCTGAACCGGCTGTTCAACACGCACCCGCCGCTCGAGGATCGCATCGAGGCGCTGAAGGAGCTGTAGTCCCTTCGGGGTCCACCCCTGGGCGTCCGTCGACCACCACACTGTCCACCGCAGAATCACCGGTCCGGGGCGTGCCCGGAGCCCGGAGAAGGAGTCGCACACGTGAGTTCCCTCATCGAACGCTTCCGAGCCATGAACTCGCAGGCGAAGGCCGTCACGGTCGTCGGCATCGTCGTCGTCGTGCTCGCGGTCGTCCTCGGGGTCAGCGCCGCCATGGGTGGTGGTGGCGACGAGGCCACGACCACGACGGTGGGCGAGACGACCACGACCCTCGTCCCGCCGCCGGCGCCGCTCACGGGCGTGCCGGTCGACGACCCGGCCATCCTCGAGCGGGCGGCCGTCGGCGTGAAGATCGGCAACAACGTCGAGGCCCGTCCGCAGTCGGGTCTCGACAGCGCCGACATCGTCTACGAGGAGGAAGTCGAGGGGCGGGTGACGCGCTTCCTGGCCGTCTTCCATTCGGAAGCACCCGACCTCGTGGGGCCGATCCGCTCGGTGCGGCTCATGGACCCGTTCATCTTCAACCCCTTCGACGGCCTCTTCGTCTTCTCCGGTGGCGACCAGGTGGGCAACCGGCGGGCGCGGCTCCAGGAGCTGGGGATCAACTTCCTGCGTGAGGAAGAGCTGGCGAACGCCGGAGCCCGCACGCTCGACCCCAACCACGGCAACGGCGTGCGACCGAACATCCTCTTCGCCGACGTGCAGCGGCTGTGGGAGGTGTCGGCGAACCAGGAGGCCCCGCCGCAGATGTTCTCGTACCTCGACGAGGGCGAGGCGTTCCAGGGCGAGCCGGCGAACTCGGTCACGGTTCCGGTCGGCAGCGGCGGCTTCAACCCT
>DATLFW010000164.1:0-5654 GCA_035540775.1 Acidimicrobiia bacterium | reverse complement strand
GTAGTCGGGGTGCCGCCACCGCACCAGCGACTCGACGCCGATGATCTCGCGTGACCGGGCGCTCAGCTTCGGCTGGAAGTGCAACTCGAGTTCGTCATGCTCGAGCGCCCGACGCAGCTCACCGATCAGGGCCAGCCGCCGAACGCTGAACCGATCGTCGCTCGGGTGGTAGACGGCGACGCCGCCTCCCTTGCGCTTCGCGACGTACATCGCCACGTCGGCCCGCTGGATCAGCGTCTCGGCGTCGGTGCCCTGGTCGGGGAAGACGGCGATGCCGACGCTCGCCCGGGCCTGGACCGTCATGTCCTCGAGCGGGAAGGGCTCCTCGAGCGCCTGCTCGATCTTGCCCGCCACCCGTTCGCAGCCGACCCGGTCGGCCCCCGGCACGATGACGGCGAACTCGTCGCCACCGAGGCGGGCGATGGTGTCGTTCTCTCGGAGGACCCGGCGCAGACGGGAGCCGATCTGCTGGAGCAGGCGGTCGCCGTGGTCGTGCCCGAGGGTGTCGTTGATCTCCTTGAACTGGTCGAGGTCCAAGAGGAGGAGGCCCAACGGCTCCCCGCTGCGCTCAGCCGTGGCAATGGCGTGGCGCAGCCGATCCTGGAGCAGCACCCGGTTCGGGAGCCCGGTGAGCGAATCGTGGAGCGCCTGGTAGCGCAGCGCCTCCTCCGCCCGGCGGCGTTCCGTGATGTCGACGGCAACGCCTCGGAGGTGGACCGCCCGCCCGGCGGCGTCCGTCTCGACGTTGACCCGGCAGTTGAACCACACGACCCGGCCGTCGGCCGACATCATCCGGAACTCGAGTTCGAAGTCGCGCCCGGACTCGACGGCCGCCGTGTACGCCTTGACGCACCGGCGCACGTCGTCGGGATGGACGTGGTCGAGCCAGAAGTTCGGCGACGACAGCCACTGCTCGGCCGTGTACCCGAGCAGCGTCTCGATCTGGTGGCTCATGTACGTGAACCGGTCGCTCGCCGGGTCCGCCTCGAAGAGGGCGGCGTCGATGCCGTCGACGATGGCCGTGAACCGGCGGCGCGCCGACCGCTCTCCCTCCGCGACGGCGGAGACGGCGAGGGCGGTGACGACGCCGTAGAGCAGCAACGTCATGACGCCGATCGACCACACCGACGGCCCGTCGAGCCAGCCGCTGAGGGCGAAGGCGGCGGCGGCCACCGCCGTCGACTGGAGGGCCGTGACGCGCGGGAACAGCACGGCGTGGAGCGAGAGGTTCGCCATGACGAGGACGAGCATCGCCGTCCAGACGACCGGGAAGACGAAGGCCACGAGGGCCGGGAGCGCGGCCTCGCTCCATGCCATGACGCGCGGAACTCGACCGGTTCTCGCACTCCAGCGGTCGAAGACGAAGTTGAACGGGATGCCGACGAGCAGGGCGGTGAGCGCCAGTGCGACGCGGTCGTCGCCGAGGGCGGGAAGCAGGAGGGCGACGACGGCGAGCGCCAGCAAACCGACGTAGCGCGCCCGGAAGATGAGCGCGGCGATCCGCCGGTCGCCGTCCTCTGGCACCCCCCGATCGAGCCGGGTGGCAGTCGTCCCCTCGACGCCCACGGCCATGTCCGGATGTTGCCACGATTCGTGGCCGATTGAAAGCGGAATGTGAGAATTGCTCCGCGCGGGGCCGCGCCCGCCCGCCACGTCGCGGCGGTAGCCTCCGCCTGTGAAGGTCTTCCTCGTCGACGGCACGTACGAGCTGTTCCGGCATCATTTCGCCGTCCCCGCCCATCGCAATGCGGCTGGAGAGCCGGTGGCGGCGGTGCGGGCCGTGCTCGGCAGCATCGTCGGGATGCTCGAAGACGGCGTGACGCATCTCGGGGTGGCGACCGACCACGTCATCGAGTCGTTCCGGAACGACCTCTGGCCGGGCTACAAGACGGGCGCGGGCATCGATCCCGACCTGCGCGTGCAGTTCGAGCCTCTCGAGGACGGGCTGCGGGCGCTTGGCGTCGTCGTGTGGGCGATGGTCGACGTCGAGGCCGACGATGCGCTCGCCGCCGCCGCCCGGCAGGCGGCGGCCGACCCCCGGGTGGAACAGGTCCTCGTCTGCACCCCCGACAAGGATCTCGCCCAGTGCGTCGAGGGCGACCGCGTCGTGCAGTTCGACCGCCGCAAAGGCGTCGTCTGCGACGCTGCGGGCGTGGTCGAGCGCCTGGGAGTTCCGCCAGCCTCCGTCCCCGACTACCTCGCCCTCGTCGGCGACTCCGCCGACGGGTTCCCCGGTCTTCCCGGATGGGGAGCCAAGTCGGCCGCCGCGGTGCTCACCCGCTACGGGAGGCTGGAGGACATCCCGGCCGACGCCGCCGACTGGGACGTCGCGGTCCGGGGGGCCGACAAGCTCGCCCGCGTGCTCGCCGAGGAACGCGACCACGCCTTCTTGTTCCGCGATCTCGCCACCCTCCGCACCGACGTCCCCCTCGGAACCGAGGTCGACGATCTGCGCTGGGTCGGCCCCGCTCCGGGGTTTCGGGATGTCCTCGACCGACTCGACGCCTCCCGCGTCGCCGAACGGGTGGACCGTCTGACCCCGAAATGACCCGGTCGGGTCATGGCCCGTCCTCCCGGTGTCTCGAACAATGCAGCGGGACGGATCCGGCAGGGAGGGACGGCGGTGGAGACCACGACCCACCACATCGCGCGCGCGACCGCGGAGCACGACCTCGGTCGCGTGGTCGTCGTCGACGACGACCCCGACCTGCGCGAGCTCCTCCGTCACGTCTTCGAGCACGCCGGATACGCCGTGACCGCCCTCGAAGACGGCTCGGTCGCCCTCGACGCCATCGCGGCCACTCGCCCCGACATCGTCGTGCTCGACGTCGAGATGCCCCGCATGAACGGCTGGCAGGTGCTGGAGGCGGTGCGAGCCGACACGGCCACCGCCGAACTCCCCGTCATCCTCTGCACCGTCCGGTCGACGTCGGACGACGTGATCCGTGGGTGGTCGCTGGGCTGCGACGAGTACGTGACGAAGCCCTTCGACACCGACGAACTCCTCGGCAAGGTCGCCGCCGTCCTCGGCCGGCCCTGACCCCGGCCGTCTCCCGGGCGACCACCCTCCGTCTACCATCGCGTCAGTCGCACGACGGAGGACGAGGCGCATGAAGGACTACGACAAGCTCTACATCGACGGCGCGTGGGTTGCCTCGACGGGCACCGCCACCATCGACGTCATCAACGCCGCCACCGAAGAGGTGATGGGACGGATCCCAGAGGGGACGGCGGACGACGTCGACCGCGCCGTCGCCGCCGCCCGAGGCGCCTTCCTCGGCTGGGGCTTCGACACCGGGCCGGAGGAGCGTGGGAAGTACCTCCAGCGCTTGCAGGAGGGCCTGGCGGCCCGGCAGGAAGAGATCGCCACCACCATCGCCGGCGAGGTCGGGATGGTCCTCAACATGGCGCGGATCATCCAAGCGGGGCTCCCGATCGCCACCTCCGGCTCCTACGTGCAGCTCATCTCGGAAGTCCAGTGGGAGGAGCAGATCGGCAACTCCCTCGTCGTGAAGGAGCCGGTCGGTGTGGTGGGCTGCATCACGCCGTGGAACTACCCGCTCCACCAGATCATCAACAAGGTCGCCCCGGCGCTGGCAGCCGGTTGCACCGTGGTGTTGAAGCCGAGCGAGGTGGCTCCGCTCAACGCCTTCATCCTCGCCGAGATCATCGACGAGATCGGCCTTCCGCCCGGCGTGTTCAATCTCGTCTCGGGCACCGGGCCGGTCGTCGGCGAAGCCATCGCCGCCCACCCCGACGTCGACATGGTCCACTTCACCGGGTCGACCGCGGCGGGCCGGCGCGTCAGCGAGGTGGCGGCCGCCACCGTGAAGCGCGTCGCCCTCGAGCTGGGGGGCAAGTCGCCGAACATCATCCTCGACGACGTCGACGACGACCTGTTCCAGCGAGCGGTCAGCGCGGGTGTGGGGAACTGCTACCTGAACTCAGGCCAGACGTGCACTGCGTTCACTCGCATGCTCGTCCCCCGCGAACGCCACGACGAGGCAGTGGAGATCGCCCGCCAGGCCGCCGAGAACTTCCCCGTCGGCGATCCGATGGCGGAGGGCAGCAAACTCGGACCGCTCATCTCGGAGCAGCAGCGCCAGCGCGTGCGCCAATACATCGAGAAGGGCATCGAGGAGGGCGCCACCCTCGTCACCGGCGGGCCGGAAGCACCAGAAGGGCTCGACCGGGGCTACTACGTGAAGCCCACGGTCTTCGCCAACGTCACCCCCGACATGACGATTGCCCGCGAAGAGATCTTCGGCCCCGTCCTGGCGATCATGCCGTACGACGACGAGGACGATGCTGTGCGCATCGCCAACGACACGATCTACGGGCTGGCGGGCGGCGTGTGGTCAGCCGATCCGGACCGAGCCCGTGCGGTCGCCCGCCGCGTCCGCTCCGGGCAGATCGACATTAACGGCGGCGGCTTCAACCCGTTGGCGCCGTTCGGTGGTTTCAAGCAGTCCGGACACGGCCGCGAACTGGGACGCTACGGACTCGAGGAGTTCCTCGAGACGAAGTCGTTGCAGCTCTGACGTCGGCGCTACGGACGATCGTCGAGCTGTCGAACCTCGTCGGCATCGAAGAGCACCGGGAGGACGACGCCGTCGGAGCGACGGCGGAGACGGTACGCCTCCCGGTCGTCGCGAACGCGTACGACCTCCTCGATCTCGAACCCACGCGACCAAGCACCGTCCTGGTAACGGGAGCGCACTTCCACGGGAACCCGGAGATGACGCATGCCCTGACCTCCCACCCTGCACCGTTCGGGGACGAGGGAGTGTTCGTGGACCAAGGGGCAGGGTACGCCCCCGGTCGCCGGTCCGGTAGGGGGGAAATTTTGCGAGCATGGCGCGCACGGTCGCGACCGCCCAGCACGGGCTCTTCCCACGATGCCCGCTGACCTCGATGCCGTCGTGGTCGGCGCCGGCCCGAACGGCCTGGCCGCCGCCGTGACGCTCGCTCGGGCGGGTCTGTCGGTCGAGGTGTTCGAGCGATCCGAAACGGTCGGTGGTGGCGCGCGAACGGCGGAGCTGACCCTCCCCGGCTTCCGGCACGACCCCTGCTCGGCGGTCCACCCGTTCGGTGCGGCTTCGCCATGTTTCGGCGCCTGGCCTCTCGAGGACCACGGGCTCGAGTGGCGCCATCCGCCGCTCGCCCTGACGCACGTCTTCGACGGAGGGCGCTGCGCCGTCATGACGGGAAGCGTCGATGAGACGGCCGAGCGTCTCGGCCGGGACGGCGACCGCTACCGCCGCCTCCTGCGTCCGCTCGTCGCCGCCTGGCCGGATGCCGCGAGGCATCTGCTCGGCCCGCCGGTGTCGCTCGCCCGGTCCCCCGCGACCGCCGCGCACCTGGCGGTACGGGGCGCGTGGCCGATGACGACGCTGGCCCGACGCTTCGAGGGGGAAGACCCGGGCGCCCTGCTCGGCGGCATCGCCGCCCACGTCCCGGCGCCACTCGAGACGCCCCTCACCGCCGGCGTCGCCGTTCGCATGGCGGCGGCCGGTCATCACGCTGGCTGGCCGGTGGCGGCGGGCGGGCGGAACGTCGGCGAGGTCGTCGACGTGGACCCCGGTATGGACCGAACCACCGAGCGACGTCAGGTACGACGCCAGCGCATCGGCGATCGCCTGGGACCCGCCCGC
>DATLFW010000163.1:0-2937 GCA_035540775.1 Acidimicrobiia bacterium | reverse complement strand
GGTCGGCTCGCCGCTCCAGGCCGAGGCGCCGGTCTCCGCGCGCCCGGGGACCGCGACGCCCAACGCCGCCACCAACCCGACCGCCACCACTGCCGCTGTCGCCCGTCGTCCCACGAGGTCCCCGATCTCATCCGTCCGATGCCGCGCCAGGGCGCGAATGCCCGTCTCCCACATCACGAACCGGGCAGGGGGACGTCGCGCTCGGACGCCCCGCCGTCAGGCGACGGCCAGGAGCACGGCGACGAGTACCGCGTGGGGGACGGCGACCGCCCAGAGGTTGCGGGTGCGAACGAACACGGCTCCGAGCACGAGGCCGCCGGCGAAGTTGGCGAGGAGGTTCGCGATCCCGAATGAGAAGCCGCCGTGGTAGTAGGCGAAGGCAGCGGCGGTGACGAGCACGGCCGCAACGGCGGAACCGGCCGCTTCCTCCACACGGGGGATGGCGAAAACGCGGAACAGGACCTCCTGGCCCACCCCCGCCCAGACGACGGACGCGACCGACAGCGCCTGGGCCGTGCGGGAGAAGGAGCCGAGGTCGCTGGCGTCCATGAGCGGTGTCAGCGGCTTCTGTGCAACCGCCACGGCCGCCAGGACGAAGCAGATGCCGACGGCGGCAACGCCGGCCATCAGATGGCGGCTCGCCATCAGCGAGTTGCCGGTGACCCTCGCCCACCCGACGACGACCGCCACGAGGACGACGTGGCCGGCCAGGAGGGCCGAGCGGTGGAGGAGCCAGGCGTCGTCGTCGCCCGGGATACGCGCCTCGACGTACGGCACACCGATGTGGGCGTTGGCGACGGGCAGGACGACGAGCACCCCAGCGAGCAACCACCACCGGGCCGCCGACGCCGACGTCGCGCCGTCCGCTGTCGTTGAAGCCACCATGGACGCATTGTGGCCCCCCGCCCACTTGGGGGCGTTGACCGTGGACTGCACGGCGAAGTCCCCCAAGACGCAGCAGGGGTCAGGCTCGGTAGCGGCGGAGGTCGGGCCAGAGGTCGGCCCAGGGAGTGCGCAGCCCCTCGCACGCCCAGACGGGTCCGCCGTTCTCCTCGGCCGCCACGCCATGGGGCGCCACGAAGCGCCATTCCAGGGAGCAGCGGGCGAACCACTCCTCCACCTGGTCGCGCTCGAACCCGACGATGACGGCGTCGTCGGCTTCCGGCGGTGGACCCCAGAGCCACTCGTGATTCATGGGCGACCAACCGCCCGGCACACCGCGGGCGGGGCCGTACAGGTCGACGGCGCCGGCGGAGCCGTAGTTGCTGGTGACGACGACGGCGCGGTCGCCGTCGGCCGTCAGCTGCCCGTAGGCGACCGCCACGTGGTCGGCGAGCTCCTCCCATCCGAGTTGGGCCCCGAACTCGAGTTCCAGGTCTTCCGAGGGGAACTCGGCGGCCCGGTCGGGCGACAGGATGGGGAGCGCCATCAGCGCGCCGAGCGACCCGACGGCGACGGCAGTGACCGGGATCGCCGTCCGCCCTCGCCGACCCCACCACACGCCTCCCGCAGCCATGAGCACCGGGTACATCCCGAGGAGGTAGTAGGGCTTGGCGCCGGAGATCGAGAGCACGACGACGAGCACGAGGTAGGCAACGCCCACCGACCGCCAGGCGGCGGACTGCGGAGAGCGAAGGAGCCAGACCAGGCCGGGGAGCCACACCACCGTCGCGAGGAAGGTCATGCCGATCTGGGCAGGGACGAAGACGAAGGCGTCGACGGCTTCCGACTCGTCGGAGAGGCTCTCGAGCATCTCGAGGACCGGCCAGTCGTGCGTGGCATGCCACCACACGTTGGGGGCCGCGAGCGCGAGGGCGATCACCGCGCCACCCCACAGCCACCGGCTCCGCAGCACCCTGGCGCGGCCTGTCGTGACGAGGCCGACGAGGAGGGCGGCGACGAGGAACACGACCGAGTGCTTGGCGAGGAAGGCGATTCCGACGAGCCCCCCGAGGAGCAGCCATCTCCGCTCGTCGTCACCGTCGAGGAGACCGACGACGACGAACGTGATCGCCGCCCACAGGAGCAGTTCGATCGTGGCGGCCGAGAGGAGGTGCCCGGCGCCGAGCACGGCCGGGCACAGCCCCGTGGCGAGCGCCGCCAGCCCGGCCGCCCGCCGGGAACCGCCGAGGCGGACGGCGGTGGCGGCGGCCAGCAGCACCGTCGCGCCGACGGCCAGCGCGGGCCAGAGCCGGAGGCCGACGAGGGATGCCCCGAAGAGCTCGCGGGACAGCCGGGCGAGCCCGGCCACGACCGGCGGGAAGTCGACGTAGGCCCACGAGAGGTGGCGCCCGGCCTCGAAGAAGTAGAGCTCGTCGCGGTGCCAGCCGTACCGCCCGGCGACGGCCATCAGGAGGGCAAAAGCGCCCGCCGCCACCACCAACGGTGTCCACCCACCGACCGCGCCCACACCCCGTCGCGTCACCTCTCCTGTCTTGGGTGGCTTTCCCGTGTCATGCACGGAGAAGTCCCCCAAGACGGGAGGGGGACGGTCGGCGGTCGGACGCGTCATTCCGCGGTCATCCGACGGTGGGCGCCAGGGTGTCGAGGAAGACGGCGTCGGAGGCGAGGCCCCACGGCGGGCGGAGGAAGCCCAGCGCCCGGACGTCCTCGAACCAGTGCCCGAACGGCGACCTCCGGGAGAACGTGCCACCGCCGAGCACCCGCCCGAGTCGCAGCATCACCGACTCCGCGAGCTGGGCGGCGATCATCTTCCCCCGCAGCGCCGCCCCGAAGGCCGGCTGCCCCGACTCGATGGCGCGCAACATCCCCTCGTAGACCTGGGCGATCGTCCAGGCCTCGGCTTCGGCCTGCGTCCACTCCACCTGCTCGTAGGCCCGAAGGGCATCGGCCTTCGGCAGGATCTGGCCCCGGGCCGTCTCGACGGCCGTCTCCACCACCCCGAGCACCACGGCGGTGAACAGCGTGCCGAAGAAC
>DATLFW010000162.1:0-3808 GCA_035540775.1 Acidimicrobiia bacterium | reverse complement strand
GCCGTGAGCCACTCCACGATGCGGGCTTCGACGCGGTCGGGTTGTTCGAGGTGGAGGAAGTGGCCAGCGCCGGGCACCACCTCGTAGACCGCCTCGGCGTCGAAGGCGGACGCGAATCCCGCCTCGTCGACCAGGTCGTGCGACATGCACTGGTCGTCGCCGCCCTGGAGGTAGAGCGTCGGCACCCGGACGGGGCCGCCGATCACCGCCCGGGCGTCTGCCAGCGCCGGATCGGGATCGGGTGAGGGGTTCAACATCGCCCGGTAGTAGCCGAGGGCGGCGTTGAGGCCACCGGGCTGCGCGAAGGCGTCCTTGATGCCACGCATATAGCCGGCGTCGGCGGAGTAGCCGGGAGACCAGTCGCGCCACAGCATGTCGATGAAGGCGAAGTCGTCGTTCGGGACGGCCAGTTCCGAGAGCGGGTGCTGGAAGAAGAACATGTACCAGGAGCGCTTGAGCTGGTCGGGGCGGGTGAGAAAGGCCCCGGCGACGGCCGGCCCGGGAGGGACCGCCATGGTCACCATGCGCCGGAAGCGATCGGGGCGGTAGGCGCCGGCGGCGTACGCAGCGGCTGCACCCCAGTCGTGGCCGACGAGGACGGCGTCGCCGTCACCCGCCAGGGCGTCGGCCAGCGCGACGGCGTCGGTAGCGAGCGCGGCCAGCTCGTAGTTGCCGTCCGCGGCCAGGGCGGTGGGGTGGTAGCCCCGCATCCACGGTGCCACGGCGTGGAACCCCGCCTCTCCGAGGGCGTCGAGCAGCGACGTGAACGTCGGCGCATGGTCGGGGAAGCCGTGGAGGCAGAGGGCGAGCGGGCCGTCGGCGGGGCCGGCTTCGAGGTAGGCGAAGTCGATCCCGTTCGCCGCGACTCGGGACATGGAAGAGGCGTCGGTCATGGGCGCGGAGCGTAGTTCCCAGCCTCGCGACCAAGGCCTGTGACATCGGTCTCACGGCCCTGTACCGTCGATGGGGCCGCTGGCTATCCTCCCGCCAGTTCCCGCTGTGACCTGTGGCTCACCGCGCCCGGGTATGCCAGGGACAGCATTCACGGCGGCTGGGTGCTCGAGAGGAAACGACATCGATGGACGTCACGTTCTACGGAGTACGTGGGTCGACGCCGTGCGACCACCCGGCGCAGGAGCGCTACGGCGGGAACACCTCGTGCGTCGCCATCGAGGGACCGGGGTCGACCCCGATCGTCTTCGATCTCGGCACCGGGCTCCGGTACTTCGGTGCAGGCCAGCCGGCCGACGGCACCTTTCAGGGCGCCGTTCTCCTCTCGCACCTGCACTGGGACCACATGCAGGGGCTCCCGTTCTTCACGCCCATCGACCGGCCCGGCGCTCGTCTCGACATCTACGGGCCAGAACAGGCCGAGGGGCCCCTCGACGAGGTCTTCACCGGCATCATGCGTCCGCCGTACTTTCCGGTGACGCCCTACGAGCTGCGAGGCACCATCGAGTTCCACGACTGCGGTGACTCCGACTTCGAGATCGACGGCCGAAGGGTGATGTCGCGGTGGGTCCGCCACAACGGGCCGACCCTCGGCTGGCGAGTCGACTGGAACGGCCACTCGGTGAGCTACATCCCCGACCACGGGCCGGGAACGGTGCCCGAGGACGCCGACGACCACGTTCCCCGACGGATCCGGGAACTCTGCGAGGGCGTCGACATCCTGATCCACGACGCCCAGTACTCGCCGGAGGAGTACGAGCAGAAGCGGCACTTCGGGCACTGCACGGTGCAGTATGCCGTGCACGTCGCCCGGGAAGCCGGGGCGAAGCGGCTCGTCATGTTCCACCACGACCCGTACCACGACGACGAGGAGATCGACCGTCTCCTCGACGCCGCTCGGGAGGAGGCGGCCGGTGCCATCGAGGTGCTGGCGGCCTACGAGGGCATGGTGATCAACTTCGACGAGGCACACCACGGCGACGGGCACGACCACGTCGAGGAGAAGAGGAGCGCCGTCGGTGGGTGACCACGCGAGCGAGATCGACCAGGCGACATACCGGCAGGTGTGCGGGCACTTCGCCACCGGGGTGACCGTCATCACTGCGATGGCACCGGGAGACGGCCGCGGCCAGCCGGTCGGCATGGCCGTCAACTCCTTCACGTCGGTGAGCATCGACCCGCCGCTGGTGCTCTTCTGCGCCGGGAAGTCGTCGACGACCTGGCCGAGCATCCAGGCGGCCGGCGCCTTCGCCGTCAACGTCCTTGCCGAGGACCAGGAGGCGGTCTCGCGTGCCTTCGCCTCCAAGGACGGCGACCGTTTCTCGGGCATCGGGTACCGCCAGGGCACCTCGGGCTCGCCGATCCTCAACGACGTGCTCGCCTATATCGACTGCACCATCGACGCCGTCCACGACGCCGGCGACCACGAACTCGTCGTCGGTCGCGTCGTCGACATGGCGGTCGGGCGCGAGGTCGGGCCGCTCCTGTTCTTCCGGGGTGGCTACGCCGACATCGCCCACCACTGACCGGTGGCCGAGGTCGTCGAATCGCAGCGCATCCGGGGCGTCCATGTCGTGACGCCCGACGTCCACGGCGACGAACGCGGCATGTTCGTCGAAACGTGGCGCAAGGAATGGATCCCCGGTGTGAACGAGATGGTGCAGGCGAACCGCGCCGACCGCACCCAGGGGTCGTTGGTCGGCCTCCACTACCACCGTTTCCAGGCCGACTACTGGTACGTGCCGGCCGGCCGGGCGCTGGTGGCGCTCCACGATCTGCGGGAGGGTTCGCCGACCGACGGGGCGAGCGAGGTGTTCGAAGTCGGGGGTGACGACCACCGGGGCGTCTACATCCCGCCCGGTGTCGCCCACGGGTTCTACGCCGTGACCGACATGACGATCACGTACCTCGTGGACGGCTACTACAACCCTGACGACGAGCTGGGGGTGGCGTGGGACGACCCAGCCGTCGGTATCACCTGGCCCACGCGCGACCCGGTCGTCTCGAACCGCGACCGCTCGAACCCGAAGCGCTCGGAGATCCCGCCCGACCTCCGCCCCCGCTGGACCACCTGAACCGTCTCCTCGTTGTGGCTGTTCCTGCCGGTCATGACCGGGAGGAACAGCCAAAAGGAGGGTCAGACGAGGATGCGCTCGTCGGGGGCGCGGACGCCGACGACGGCGAGCATCCGTCCGAGTCCGAGGAACGTCCCGCAGCACATCGTGAGGTCGGCGATCTCACCGTCGTCGAACGCGTCGTGCATGCGATCCCAGAACTCGTCGTCCATCCCGCGGTGGTCGAGGGCGAACCGCTCGGCGAACTCCGCCGCGAGGCGCTCCCGTCGGCTGAGCCTTGTGCTCGAACGCCAGTCGCTCACTTCCGCGTAGAACGACTCGTCGGCTCCCGCCGCCTCGCCGTCACGAGCGCGCGTGTCCTGGCACACGGCGCAGTCGTTGATGAGCGCGATCGTCCAGCGGGCGGCCTCCCGCTCGCGCACCGGGAGCCGAGAGTTGCCGTAGACGGCGTCGGAGAGCGCACCCATGCCGATCGCCATCTCGGTTCGCAGGAGGGCCCAGTCGACGTGCTCACCCATGCCTCGAGCGGGGAACGAGAGTCGCGCCATGGGCGAGACCCTACCGCCGCGATCCGGCTGCCGGCGCCTGCTCGTTGTGGCTGTTGTTGTGCGCTATGGCGCACAACAACAGCCAAAAGGACGGCTAGCAGGGTGCTGAAAATCCGCTCCTAGGTCCGCCGGTCCGGGCCACCGAGTGGATCCGCGGCAGTCCCCGGCCCTCCCGTGGCTGCCCGGAAGGCCGTGAGGCGGGTGCGAGGGCTGGCGGTTCCCGCCCCTCAGGTC
>DATLFW010000161.1:0-3949 GCA_035540775.1 Acidimicrobiia bacterium | reverse complement strand
GAAGGCGATCAGGTAGGCGTAGGGCGAGTTGAGGTCGAGGCTGCCCGAGTCCCGGACGAGCGCCCACACGGTGGCGGCGTCGGCCGGCGTCGGCGACCGGAAGGTCGCCGGATCGGAGGGAAGGGGCGCCGAGGGGGTCGCGGTCGCCATGACGTCGATCGGACGTGTCCGCCGCGGGAGAAGATCCACCCCGTCGTGGGGAAGACGGGTGCTCACCGCCGCGTGAAGCGGGAACGCACTCCGTCGAAACGAGGATTCGTCGGCGGGCCGGCGGTCACCCGTGCGGGTGCCGTCCGGTGTCCGGCCTTCGAATCACCCCCTCGTGAAGCTCGACATCGAGTCCGTCGGGGAGTGTAAGCAGATCGTCACCCCGCGGTGCGAACTTCAGGTGCTGGAAGACCGCGATCCCCACTCCGGATCGAGCTGGCGGAGGAACTCGGCGCACCGCGCCGCCTCGTCGTCTTCGCCGATCTCCGCCGCCATCCGGCGCAGCCCCTCGAGGCATCGCAAGAACCCGCGGTTCTCTTCGTGACGCCAGCGGACGTAGCCGTCGCCGCGCCACCCCGACGCCCGCAGGGCGTCGAGCCCGCGGTGGTAGCCGACGCGGAAGAAGGCGTAGGCCTGGATGCCGTCGCTCGCTTCTCCGAGGGCAGCCCACGCCTCCGACAGTCGAGGGAATCGGGCCGCAACCTCCGCCAGGGCCTGCCGCCCCTCGGCGGGCGGGAGCGTGGCCGCCTCGGCGAGGCCGCCACGCGCCTCGGGCGGCGCCGGGGGTAGGACGGTCTCGGACGGACCGCTCGGAGTGAGCTCGACGGGGTGCTCGGCCATGGGGCGAGCCTATTCGTGGTCGGTAGCATCGAGGCGATGGCCAACGGTTCCCCCGACGTCACCGACGCCACCGGTCCGGCCGGCGAGGCCGCGGCCGAGTCCGCGGATGCCCCTGGTCCGACGCGCCTCGTCCTCGTCCGCCACGCCGTCACGGGCGAGACGGGGTCGGTGCTTTCCGGCCGTACTCCCGGCATCGACCTCTCCGAGGAGGGCCGGGCGCAGGCGAAGGCGGTGGCCGAGCGGCTCGCCGACGTCCCCGTCGACGTCGTGTACGCCAGCCCCATCGAACGCACGACCCAGACGGCGCAGGCGATCGCCGACGTCCACGGCCTCGAGGTCCGTCCCCTGGAGGGCGTCATCGAGGCGGAGTACGGGGGGTGGACGGGCCAGAAGCTGAGCGACCTGGCCAAGACCGAGCTCTGGAAGACGGTCCAGCGGGCGCCGTCGCGTGCAACCTTCCCCGACGGCGAGTCGATCCTCGCCATGCAAACGCGAGCCGTCGAGGCACTCGACGCCGTCGTCGCCGCCCACCCCGGGGAGATCGTCGTGGTCGTGTCGCACTCCGACGTCATCAAGGCGGCCGCCGCCCACTACCTCGGGATGCCGCTCGACCTCTTCCAGCGCCTCGTCGTCGCCCCGGCCTCGGTCACCGCCTTCGGCTTCCTGCCCGGCATGGCACCCTTCGCCCTCACGGTGAACGATGCCGGTTCCCTCTCCTTCCTGGCGCCTCCGGCGAAGGAGGCGTCGTGACCGACTGGATCGAGTTCGACCCGGCCGAGCGGCTCACGGCCGGAGCGGTGGGTCCGCCCGGCAGCCGCCGCTTCCTGATCCAGGTCGAGCAGGGGCACGCCCTGCTCACCGTGCTGGTGGAGAAGGAGCAGGTCGCCCTCCTCTCGGCGCGCATCCTCCAGCTCCTCGAAGAGTTCGACGACCTCCTCGGCGACGACGTCGACGAGGACGACCTGGTGCCGCCCGAGGTGCCGCCGGTCGAGGACGGTCCCGAGCCGCTGTTCCGGGCACGGCTCATGCGCATCGGCTTCGACACGGTTCGCGACCTGATGGTGCTGGAGCTGTTCGAGGACGTCCCGGACGACATCGAGGAGATCGAGGAGATGGAGGCGTCGGGGCTGGAGCCCGAACTGCCCGACGATCTCGGGCACGCCGCCCGCATCTTCGCCACGCCGGCCCAGATGCGGGGGGTGGCCCTTCGGGGTGCCGAAGCGGTGGCGTCCGGCCGCCCGACGTGCCGGTTGTGCATGCTCCCGATGGATCCCTCGGGCCACGACTGCCCGTCGAAGAACTGACCGTGCCGGTGGAGGCGGTCGCCGCCCTCGCCGCCGGCGACCTCGAGGTCATCGAGCGGATGCCCTGGGCGTCCAACGCCACGTTCCTCGGCCGCCTGGTCGAGTCCGACACCCTCGTCGTCTACAAGCCCTGCGCCGGTGAACGGCCCTTGTGGGACTTTCCGAGCGGGTCCCTGGCCGGGCGGGAGGTGGCGGCCTTCGAGGTGTCGGCGGCGTCCGGGTGGGACATCGTGCCGCCGACGGTCATGCGCGACGGGCCGTTCGGGCCGGGGATGGTGCAGCTGTTCGTCGACCACGATCCCGACGAGCACTACCTGGAACTGCGCGATCGGTATGCCGACCGGTTCCGCGAGTTCGCTGCGTTCGACGCCGTCGTCAACAACGCGGACCGGAAGGCCGGTCACTGCCTGCTCGACGGCGACGGCCACGTGTGGGGGATCGACCACGGCGTGACCTTCCACGTGCACCACAAGCTGCGCACGGTGATCTGGGACTTCGCCGGTGAGCGGCTTGCCGACTCGGTGCGTGAGGGGTTGGAGCGGATCGGACGGGAGGTGGCGGCGGGGGAGCTGCGGGCGCGTCTCGCCACGCTCCTCCACGGGATGGAGATCGACGCCTTGGGTGCCCGGGTGGCGGCCGTGTTGGAGGACGGCGTCATGCCGTTCCCTCAGGGCGACTACCCATACCCCTGGCCCCTCATCTGACGCCGCTGCCCTCACCTTCCGCTCTGCTTTCGGCCGTTTGTGGTCGTGTACACGACCACAAACGGCCGAAAGGGCGGCCGGTCAGGGGGTGACGGCGACAGCGGCGGCGGGGTCGGCGAAGAAGCGCGACCGCGGCATCACGGCGTCGGCCCCTTCGGCCTCGGCGCGCTGGAGCACCTCGCGCTCGACGTGGCTGGCGAAGGCCACGATGCGGGCGGCAGGGGAGACGGCGCGCACGGCCGCCACGGCGTCAGCGTGCCGACCGAGGTCGACGACCACGGCGTCGGCGCCCGCCGCCTCCGCCGGGTCGCGGATCGGGCGGGCCCCCGGGATGGCGGCCTGCACCTTCGAGCGCAGCATCAGGTCGGAGACGAGCACGGCGACGTCCACGCCGCCATCGTCGCGCGGTACGCGTCTTGGGGGACTTCTGCGCGCCATGCGGGCACAACTCCCCCAAGACGTACGCTCGCGGGATGCTGCCGTTGCTCGTCCTGGCATTCCTGGTGCTCCCCATCGCCGAGCTGGCGTTCATCATCTACGTGGGCACCAACATCGGAGTCCTCGAGACGATCGGGCTGCTCCTCGCCGTCTCCGTCGTCGGCGCCTGGCTCGCCAAGCGCGAGGGCATCGGCGTCTGGCGGGCGGTAAACCGGCGGGTGGCGGCCGGAGAGGTGCCCGGCTCCGAACTGCTCGACGCCTTCCTCATCCTCTTCGCCGGCGCCCTCCTGCTGACGCCCGGGTTCCTGACCGACATCGTCGCCGTGGCCCTGCTCCTGCCGCCCGTCCGGGCCGGTGTCCGGCGCGTGCTGCGCCGCCGCTTCGAGCAGCGGGTCGAGGTGCGCGCCTTCGAGGCGGGCAGGGGATGGGTCGACGGCCGTTCCCGCCCCGCCGACCGTGACGAGGTCGACCGCGACGAGGCCAGCCGCGACCAGCCGGGGCGCGACGCGATCCCCCCGGGCGAGGAATCCGACCGCTAGCAGGGTGCTGAAAATCCGCTCCTAGGTCCGCCGGTCCGGGCCACCGAGTGGATCCGCGGCAGTCCCCGGCCCTCCCGTGGCTGCCCGGAAGGCCGTGAGGCGGGTGCGAGGGCTGGCGGTTCCCGCCCCTCAGGTC